>CACXTX010000004.1 GCA_902770635.1 uncultured Prevotellaceae bacterium
GGTAAGAGTCAACCTATATAAGTTTTAATGTTTAACCGAGTCAACTAATCTTAGGGTTTAGACATAATGACAGTCAACCCAAATCAGGAAACGTCAGAAATTCATTAAAAAAATAATTAGAGACTAAAACAATTGAGATTATGAATATTGAGAAAGAACTTTTAATTCAGAAAGCCAAAGAAGGCTATACCGTTTGCCATGTTGAAAGCTGCCCATTGCGCAACCACTGTCTGCGATGGCTCACAGGTCAGCATGTGCCCAACACACGTAGCACCTACCATTGTGTCAATCCGCACTTCGAAGGTGTGGCAACTACTGACTGCCCGATGTATCGCAACGACCAGAAGGTACGCTTCGCCAAGGGTATGCTGCACCTCTTCACAGATGACATGCCCAAACGTGTGGAGTCTGACGTCCGCTATGGCATCATCAGCCTTACCAATCGCACCTACTACTTCGAATACCGCAACGGCTCGCGCCTCATCCCCCCTGCCCTACAGGAAGACATCCGCAACCTGTTCATCGAAAAAGGATGGACAGGCGAAGTGAAATTCGACGACTATGTAGAGGATTACGACTGGTAGAGAAATAAATCAGAGGGCTGTTCTGAAGTGAACCCTTAAGTTATGTCCAACTTTCTGGGTTCACTTCAAAAATGGCAAGCGACTTCATCGATTACTGACGTCACTGAGATGGGCTTGCCTTTAGTAGAGAAATCCAAAAGCCCATAATGGAATCTTACGTAAAGAAGCTGAGTCTATATCATCAGCTGCTACATAAGAATGAGGTTCATTAGTTATTTGGGTAAAACCTTTATCTGCACCGCCTATCTCAATAATTATATCATGGTCAACTCGCAAATCTCCTTTTTTGAATCCTGCGTATTCTACTATATGGCCAGCAGCTGCTAATTGATTGGCAAGAAAAGTTTCTCGAACAGTACCAATTTCAGGACGGCCAGGATTAAGCGTATACAGCAAATTACTATTATCCAGGTATATCTTGTCTGGTTTCTGCAGATCAGTCACACTCGTCAGATCGGTAAATAGCCTTTTAATCAGACAAGCCTCTTCCAAATAGGCCAGATATTTAAGGACAGTAGTTCGCATCATTCCTGTTGATTTCGATAGTTTTGCAATATCCACCTCGTATGGAGTCATCTGGGAGATAACTGTTAGTAGGGCCTTAACTTTACGAGTAGTACCAACCTCCATATTACGATATTTGGTCAATTCTACATCTATAATATAGTTTATGACATTTTCCAATTTGTCATAGTAATCCTGCTTACCCTCAAAAAAGAAAGGGTAATAGCCAAAATCCAAATAACGCTTAAAATGTTCTAGAGGATGGCATTTAGATTTTACTTGAATGCAAAACTTATCTGGGGCTTCCAATAGTTGTTCCAAACTTATAGGATCAATTCCCAATTCCATGTCGAGGCGTAGAAACTCCCGGAAAGACAATCCTGGCATATCATATATTGCAATACGACGCGAAAGGTCTGCTTGTCCGTCATTCATTTGAACGAGTGAAGAGCCACTAAGCACTATATGAAGTTCTTGATGCAAGTCATAAATTTCTTTTATCTCATGACTCCAACCAGGATATTTATGCACCTCGTCTATAAAGAGCCATTTCCCTCCTATCTTAACAAAGTTATCAGCCAAATCAACCAAAGAATGGGTTGTAAAGTAACTTGTATCTGCAGAGCAATATAGTACATGACGATCACCAAGTTCAAAGTGATTTCTAATATATTGCTTCATCAATGTTGACTTTCCCACACCTTTGGGGCCTCTGATAATAATAAGCCTTGCATTCCAATTAATATGTTTCATAAGAGTACGCACATACTCCATTGGAACCAAAGAGAGGTAAGCATCATGACGTTCAAATATTCTTTCCATATTTACGCTATTTATATCATTTATGTGTTTCCTGTAATGAACTCTTTTACTTGCAATGTGTTCACTAGAAAGAACGTTTTTTGCTCTGAAGTGTATTCTAGAGAAAACGCTTTCGGTGGCAAAGTTAAATAAAATATATGAAAGAAGCAAATAATTTATAGATAAATGTCAGAAATAAGGATGGGTTATTCCAAAATACACTCGGAGTAACAAATTTTTCTTTCGGAGAAAATATATTTCTATTCGGAGTATTGGGGGCACGTCTTTTCATGAATAAAAAACAGGGCAAGAACGTACATTGTTCCTGCCCTGTTGATTATCTACAGATAAAAGAATTCTGTTATTTTATAATCACCTTCTTCACCTCATTCCCTTGCTTACGAATCAATAATCCCTTGGTTTCAGGAGTAACCTCACGTCCCTGCAGGTCAAAGAAACGAGCTGAGGCATCAGACTGTGTAGCAGTTAGTGCCTGAATAGCTGTAGGTACAGGAACATGATCCACCTCCTCTTTATTATCTATTGTTACGGAACGGTCTTCATGGATCGTAATAGTATAGGCATTGTATTTTCCACCAATTTGCCTAAGAGCCTGATATGTTGGCTCTTGAATTGCCTTGGATGCAAAATATGCGTAGTAAGTGCCTACAGAAAGATCATCAAGAAGATGTTCACTTGACTTAAAACTATATCCAGTGCCGCTTTGTACGGGTTCGACGTCTTTACTTGTATCAAGGAATGGCAGTAAATAACGTTCGCTACCATCAGTCTTTTCAAAATAGAGACCCATAACCCCATAGAAGGTTAAATGATGGATGTTAAAAGCAGTAAAATCAGAAATTTTCAGCCTCTTAAACACACTTTGCGACAGTGTTTCTGCAACAGTAACACCCCATGTGGATTTGTATTCCTCTTCTTCTGTAGGAACAGGATTCGTTCTAAGTCCTATCACCATGCTTTGATCCTCTGAAAATGAAGATTTCTCACCTTCCGGAGTTAACACATCAATAGCTGTCCAACAGTCACCTTTTCCACTCCATCCCCAGTTCACGAAAACATTGTCTTCTTCGTCGATGCCATGTAGCACAAAAGCATGTCCACCTTCAGACGCATCCTGTCCGCCATAAAGAATAGGACGACCTGCTTCTAACTCCGCACGAATAAGCTGCATCCATTCCTCATTACCACAAAACTTACGTTCCAAAGCACGTACAGCCAGAGAGTCGCACTTGAAGTTATGACTTAATGCTGCTCCTGTTCTAGAAAGGATAGCTCCACTGGACTTAGCATCGTAATTCATATGAACAGCTACACCACAATCATATAGCAATTGAGCTATAGCCTCCTTTTTTTCCTCTGGAAGGAAGATAGGATTGAAATAAGTGTCTTCATACAATGTCCAATCGTAAGTGCTGTTTAACTCAACGTAATGTTGGGCTATACCATCGGAAATAGTGTAATACCCTTCCCCCTCACTACTGTCAGGATATTTGTAATAATAGAGCACCTGAGCCAATGCAGTAGCTACACAGCCTGATGGAGGAAGAGTTCCTTTATCATCAACAGCAGGACATTTCTTGTTAAAAGGATCTCTTTGATTCCATTTGCATGTCAGAAATGGCTCAACCTTGATTTTAGACGCACGGTGAGACAAGGCATAATCTGTCTTGCCAGATGCCAAATCCCTTGCCAGAACCTGAGATATGGCATTGAGCCACCATTTCATGCCACAAGGAATATCATTGAAATCAAAAAACTGATCGGAGTAAGCCAATACCGGGCGTAAACGCTGATCGTTGCTGACAACAACGAATCCCGAATTGTCACTTCCCAATATAGTGTACATCGGATCCTGTTTTAGCACCTCAACAGCGTTCAGGTCTTGCGCTCGATGTTGTGAGCCATCAATTCCATGCAGCTTTTGTAACTTTTGCAAAGCAATCTGCTTTACCTCCTGTTGACTGCGAGTCTGCGCGGAAGTTGTTGCTGTAAAAGCCAGGAAGGCAAAAACTATTGCAAATAATCTTGTCATAGGTGTTATTAATAAGAGATAGATTTAAAAACGGGAAAAAGTGCGCAAACTAAATTGCGCACTTTTTATAGAGAGAAATAAGAACTTACTTTGCACCAGGCCAACCATCAGTCCACTGGAATGCGAATGTGAAGCCTTGATAATAGCCATCACCATTCCAGATACCGAACATACTTGCTTGATAAATATTCTCCTGACGCACAATAGTGAAGCGAGAAGCATATTTCTCAGGCCAGCAGAATACGAAGGAGCCCTCAGAAGCATGAGTAAACTGAGACACGATTCCGTTAGCACTACCATCAGTTACCAACGTCATATCATAGTTCTCATCAAGTGTAAACTCAATGTCAGTAGCACCAGAGCAATCACTTCCATACAAGTAACTCCAAGGAGTTACAATACGGTACTTGTTGGTACCCAGACCATTTAGGATGGGCACATTCTCTGCCATTGCTGGATCTGCAAATACTGTATAATCCACAAACATACATGAACCACACTGAACCCACGTCAGATTCTTCTTGAAGGTGATCGTTGTCTGGAGTTTATAGTTTTCCAACTTCTTCTGGTAAGTTTCATAAGCAACCGACTGAATTTCGTATGCGACAGAATCCTCATGTGTAGATTGCGGGGTCAAAGGTTCTGGCTCTTCAACCACCTCAAAGCCAAAAGCTTTAGAATCAAGCGTCAGCCTGACAGCCTGATTGACGCCAGGAACAAGTTCCTCTTTAAAGTGAATGGGGAATAAAGCGGTGTTAGAACCATCTTCAAACGTAACCTCATCAGGTGTGGATATCACACTGGGATCTGTCATTGCTACCTTTACAGGAATTGTAACCTTGCCACTTTTAGTACCACGGGTAATTGTAACATTTACATCCGTACCCTTCAGTTGGTCGGTACCCTCAAAGGTATAAGATATCGTTTTATTGGAAAAGCTATAGGTCTGGCCATTGCCCAACTCTGCAGAAGACGCCTGATCCCAATATCCGCTGTCACTGCACGATGTCAGCATTCCGCTGAGCAGTGCGGCTGCAACTAATAATGATTTATTAAGTTTCATAATCTAATCGTTTTTTAGTGTTTAAATTAGTTTACAGGAACTGGAATAAGAGTTGGTGTTCCCAAGTTGTTATCACCCTCATTGATGAGTTTGTTAGCCTGAATTTCCTCATCAGGAATCTGATAAATCAGATAGTTGATATCAGTTCCAGTTATACTACCATTACCATTCTTTACAGACTGGATAGCAGCACGCTCACCCTCTACTGTATCTACAATACGATAGTTGTAGTTCTCCAGCTTCCTGTCTGGGTCAACCGTAGTAAACTTCGTGCTAGCGCGGTCAATACCCTTACGCAGACGGAGCAAGTCAAAGTAAGCAAGGCCTTCACCCCAAAGTTCGATACGACGCTGAATCCATACCTCATCTTGAATTTCTTTATCAGAAGAACCTTCGCAAGAATACTGTGGGTCACGATAGGTCTTCACAAAATTTTCAAGAGTAGTCTTTCCTTGAGAAGCATTACCACTCATAGCCTGAGCCTCTGCGAGAATAAGGTACATCTCCTCAATACGCATCAAAGGAATATCATTGGCATTGGTTGAAGTACCCAGTTCTTCCTTATAAGGAGCAAACTTCACCTGAGCATAAGGAGGAGTTCCTTTAGAATTTACATAAGCCTGCTGCTGAGATGAAAGGTTATTGCTCTTACTATTTGCATCAAGGAACCAACCCTTACGTGCATCAGAAGGATTAATCTCCTCATACAGCGAAGGATTAATCATACGCCAAGCACCTACACTGGCATAACCATAGTTGAACGAACCCATGTGAGAAGGCCAGTTAACAATAGCCGATGTAACAACACGATCGGTCTCTGAAATAAAGATACCCCACATCCAGTTGTTCTCAGTCATCTTGATGAAACCAGGCTTCTTTGCACCCTCGAATGAAAGCGGAGTAGCATCTGAGTTATCAATAGCAGCCTGAGCATCTGAAGCTGCAGCACTCCAGTTCTGCATTACCAGATTAACACGGGCACGAAGACCATAGGCAACAGCCAAATCTACATAGCGCTTGTCTGAACGTATTTCACTGGAAGCTGTAAGAAGTTTAATGGCCAAATCCAGATCCTTCATGATCTGTTCATAAACTTCACCAACTGTGTTACGGGCGATACCGTTCACACCGGCCTCTGTAGCATTGGTGTCAAGAATAATAGGTACACCAGGAGCGTCCTCGTTACCTTTATAGGTAAACTGGAACTGCTGAATCAGATTGAAATAATCAAACGCACGGATGCACAATGCCTGAGCCAGATAGAACTGCAATGTAGAATTCTCCGTTTCTGCATCAATCTGACCTACCACAGCATTTGCGGCATAAACCTGATTATAATAGTTAACCCATGCATAGTAAGATCCATAAGCACTCAAGCCGCGATCGCCCAATGACAAACCAGAAGAATACCAGTTATAGCCAATATCGAAACCTATAAAGTCAATGCCTCGGCTGTCGAGAAACAACATCATTGACGCATGTCCAAAGTCATGATGAGCATTAGTAAAACTCTTCTGACAAACACTGAACATGGTTGTGATACCCGTCACACTTGCACTTACTTTCGACGGGTCGTTGGCAGCAACTTCGGCCTTCTGGTCAGCAGTAACCGTACCTCCCTGAGGAGCTGTGTCCAAATCAGCACAGCTTACTGTCAACGCACTGGCAACAGCCAGATAAAATATTTTGTTCATTTTCATAATTCTATACGTTTTCTGTTGTTTAGAATGTTACTTTAACACCACCGCTGATAGAGCGGATAGCTGAGTAGTACTTGTTCTGCGAAGAAATTACGCCAATACGTGGGTCAAGACCCTTGCGAGCGCTAAACAAGGCAACATTGTCAGCTGAGCAGTAGAAGCGAACAGCATCCAACTTGATACGTCTTGTGATAGACTTGGGTAAGGTATAGCCCACCGTTATGTTGTTAATTGACAAATAATTTGAAGATACCAACCAACGGTCAGACTGCGAATTGGTGTAAAGATCACCTACTGCAATACGAGGAACATTAGTATTCGTATTGGTTGGAGTCCAAGCATTCAAGATATCCTTGTGCCAAGCCTGACCAGTGGTACTGCTGGTACCAGAATGCATCAAACTCTGATAACCGTTATCATAAAGCTTACCACCTAACTGATAAGAAGCCTGGAAGGAAACATCAAAGCCATAAGCCTCCAAAGATGCGCCAAAACCACCATTGAACTTAGGCTGCAGATTACCAGTAGCCTGACGGTTAGAAGTACGAGCCACACTCCAGTCGGTAGTAGCGTACTCAACGTCATTATCATCCTTGGCCCAATAGAGAGCCATACCGGTAGTGGGATCAACACCTGCATACTTAACAAAATAATACTCATACATTGAGTGACCCTCACGATAGATGCGAGAACCATCAATCAGCTCTCCTTCAAGGTCGGGATGAAGCTCGAGAATCTCATTGCTGTTGTGAGTGATATTGAAATCAAGGGCTAAGGTAACATCCTTAGTGTTAATCAGCTTAGAGTGTAACTCAATTTCAATACCACGGTTACGCATAGAACCGATATTCATTGGGATTGATGCATAACCATTTGACGGAGCAACAGGCTTATTGTACAACATGTCCTTGGTAGTACGATTATAGTAATCGATAGAACCCGAGAGTTTACCTTTCCAGAATTCAAAATCTACAGCCAAGTCGAAGGCATTACTCTTCTCCCATGTCAACTCCTTGTTACCTTTATAAGTCAAAGTAGCGTCTGAGAACACACCATCTGCACCAGTCATTGAGTACTGATCAACATAAGCATAGCTATTGCCGATATTGTCATTACCCTGCTGACCGAAAGAAGCACGGAGTTTCAGGAAATCAATCCACTTAGCGTTCTCCAAGAATTTCTCCTTACCCAAGTTCCATGCAGCAGAAGCTGACCAGAAGGTACCCCAACGATTGTCCTTGTGGAAACGTGAAGAACCATCAGTACGCAAGCTGACACTAGCAAAATACTTCTCCATAAAATCGTAATTAATACGACCAATCCAAGAACGCATTGCATAGGAACCCTCAGAACCATAACCACGACGCTGGTCGATAGAATTATTTACAGCCCATGAACCTGCACGATAAAGGTTCTTACCATAAGCAGTTGACGACTCTGATTTGTAGTCATAGGTCTCATATACACCTAAGATGTCGAAACTGTGCTTGTCTGCAAAGGTATGACGATAAGTTGCCATATACTGCTGAGTGATACCCAAAGTACGATCGTGCTCCTGCTCGGCCTCACCACCTGAAGCCTTGCTCTGTCCATAAAGAGGACTGGTAGCCATGTGGAAACGAGTATTATCAAGGTTAACACCCAGGTTATAAGTCAGTTTCAACCCCTGAATAGGAGTGATATCAACACCCCAACGGCTGTTGAAGATATCCATCAAATAATCATTTGTCTGATAGGTCAGGTCACCGATTGGGTTGGCAATAGCCATCGTGTTACGAGTGAAGTTTCCAGTTGTACCATCACCATAATCGTAAACAGGATTACTTCCATTATACATAATCTGTCCATCGGCATCACGAGTATAGAAAGGATATACAGGACCCAGCGTAGCAGCAACACCGAAAGCATTACCAGAAGAGTTGCTCTCAGTCTGGTCGTCAGGATAGTTGCTAGTAGAGTTGGTATAACTAACATTAGCACGTAAATTCAACCAGTCCTTTGCCTTGTATTCAACATTCAAACGAGTAGAGATACGCTCGAAACCAGAACCAACAATAACACCTTCATCTTTCAAATAACCAGCTCCGAAGTAATATGACAGGCGGTCAGTACCACCACTTACACCAGCCTTATATTCCTGACGCAGGCCATTACGGAAACTTTCCTTCTGCCAGTCATCAGGAGTATAGAAATACTCTCCATCGCTGTAACCCAACTTGGCATTGGGGTTTAACGCACCACCTACATTGAACAGGCTCTCCCCATCAGGAAGTGTCCAGATACGATAACCCGTAGAGCTAGGAACAACACTGTTGGCAAAAGCGTGAGCAGCATCGGCGTTATAGCCTAAGTTATAAATAGCATTATTGTAGTTAGTACGATAAAGCTGCTCATAGTACTGTGCTGTATTCTCAATCACATCCATTGTGGTAAACTCACGTGAGTTTGAACCCCAGCTGGCCTCAAATGTCACCTTAGCCTCTGTGTTGGTACGACCACGCTTAGTGGTAATCATAACAACACCGTTAGCACCACGTGCACCGTAAAGTGAAGCAGCGGCAGCATCCTTCAAAACAGAAATCTGCTCAATGTCCTGTGGGTCGATAGCAGAAATATCACCATCGTAAGGCATACCATCCAACACATACAATGGAGACATACTAGCATTGATTGATCCATAACCACGAATGCGAAGCGTAGAAGAAGTACCAGGCTGACCTGTTGAAGAGGTAGCTGTTACACCGGCAATGTTACCTGCCAATGCATTTGTAATGTTAGATACCTGGCGAACTTCAATCTTACTAGCATCAATAGCAGATGCAGCACCAGTGAACTGTGACTTCTTGGCAGTACCATAAGCCACAACAATCACCTCATCGAGGGCTTTCTGATCGCTAGTCAGCATGATACGCATGTTGGGACGAGCCGTAATTTCAATTGGCTCCATACCTACGTAAGTGATACGCAAGGTATTCTTACCTGCAGGACATGTCAGTGAGAAGCGACCGTCTGCGTCTGTTACAGTACCTACCTGTGTTCCCACAACCAATACAGAAGCACCGATAACGGGCTGTCCATCGTCCTGTGAGGTCACGGTACCATTAACTTTTGTCTGGGCCAATGCTGTTCCTACCATGAGGAAGAGCGCGGCCAAAAACATCATTAGTCTTTTTTCCATAAACACTCTCTTGTTATTAATAATATATTAAAAATGAATTAATCTCTTCTCTTTGCCAGTCCCCCTGAGGGTACAGAGCCAATATTCCCTTTTTAGGAAATTTCCGTGCAAAGATAATGCTTTCATTTGTAAACAACAAATAAAATATGTAAAAATTGACGTTTTATGCTCTTTTTTTAATCTTTTACCGAATAATTATTCCAAAATGATGCCAAATTAGCCAAAAAATGTTGCATTTCGCCAAGGGCCTTTCAAGAAGCATACAAAACCATGTGCAAATCATAATATATAATAAGGTACGCGCGATAGATGGAAGTTAAGAACGCATAACAAGAAATGGGCTTCCTCATCGGAAGCCCACTCATTTTTAACCACATATTTCAGCTTATTCCTTAGGGAAGGCTGATTGCCTCTGACGGACAAACGTCAGCGCATGTGCCGCACTCTGTGCAAACATCGGGGTTGATTGAATACTTGTCGCCCTCAGAGATTGCTCCAGCGGGGCACACTTTAATAGATTAATAAATACTCAATAATTGTGATGCAAAGATAGGCATTATTTTTGAGATATACCAAATATTAATGAGATATTTTTTTTAATTTATACGCAGTCGAAATAATAATCACCCATTATATTACGTTATTAAGGATACAGATGAAACGTATATTGACGCTATTATTGGCGGGTCTGCTGACCCTGGGAGTTGCTGCACAGACGGACCGTCGGGTGCAATACAAGCCTTATATTGACCTGCGTCCACTACACTTTGGTATTCTGATAGGCACACATCTACAGGACCTGGAGTTGGAGAACGTGGGGCCTTACACATTGACGGATGACGAAGGGAATGTCAGTGAACAGTATATTCTGTGTGATGCCGACAAATGGAACCCAGGTTTCTCGGTAGGTGTACTGGCTGAGCTGCGACTGAACAACAACTTCTCGCTGCGCTTCACCCCTACCATGCACTTTGGTGCCAAGCACCTGACCTTTGTCAACCAACTGCAGAAGGACGCACAGGGGCGCCTCATCCAAGAGACACAGGACATGAAGAGCACATACGTCTCGCTGCCTTTGGACATCAAGTTTGCTGCACCTCGCTGGAACAACCACCGCCCGTACATCATGGCGGGCATCAACCCGATGATTAACCTGACAGGTGGCGATCAGGACATGGTACGCATTAAGAAATACGACACCATGCTGGAGGTGGGACTGGGTTGTGACTTCTACCTGCCTTTCTTTAAACTGATTCCTGAGTTGAAGTTCTGCTTTGGACTGAGCGACGTGCTGGACAAAAACCACATCAACGAATTGCGCGATACTAACCTCCGAGCCTATGCGGGTAGTGTCAGCAGCGCGCAATCCAAAATGTTCGTTCTAACGTTCTACTTTGAGTAATGCATAATTCATAATTAATAATGCATATTACTTAAAGTCAACTACCAAGCGACCTACGAAAACGGCACTCTTGCCATTCTGGTCAACAGGTACGGGTTTGCCGTCCATATTGTTCCAGTATTCCAACTTCGTCATGTAAGTATGGGTATGTCCGCCCAGCACGAGGTCGATGTTACGGGAATGGCTAATCATATACTGGTCGTCCTCTGCTCGGTTTGAGTTCCATCCGAGGTGTGAGATGCAGATGACCATATCGCATTTCTCCTTTTGCTTCAGCATGGTAGCCGTCTCCAATGCCACCTTACCTGGGTCGAGATAGCCTACACCCACACAGTTCTTGTCGCTGACCAGTCCCTTCAATTTCGGACAAACAGCAAAGACGCCAATCTTCAGCCCATTTCTCTTTATAATTATATAAGGTTTGGTAAGTCCTTCCATCACCGTGCCTGTAAAGTCGTAGTTGGAACACAGAATAGGGAAATTGGCCTGCTTGAACACACGAGCCATATTCTCCAGTCCGAAGTCGAACTCATGGTTACCTATCGTCGAGGCGTCAATGCCCATCTGGTTCATCAGTCCTACTTCTACATCACCCTTGAACATGGTGAAATAGGCTGAACCCTGGAAGAAGTCGCCACTGTCGAAATACAACAGGTCGGGATTCTTCGCGCGTTCCTCTTTTAACATAGCAATACGACGAAGGAAACCTCCACGACCTGCCTTCATCGTGTCAGGCAACTGCTCGTTAATGGGAAATATCGCAGAGTGCGTATCATTGGTATGCAGAATAACCAACTGTTTCTGTTTCTTGGCCTGACCGCTAAGCGATACCAGAGCCAACAATATTACGAGAAAATATCTTGTTTTCATACTTAACATTTTTCACTGTTCACTGTTCACTGTTCACTTTACTACCACTCTTCCTTCTATTTCGGAATCGACCTCCTTGCCCTGCTTCGACATTTCACGGAAATAGTTCATAATGATGAAGCGGGTGTTGTTATCTACCTCTTTGGGAGCCTTGACGTCACGTCCCTTCTTGAAAGCTTCCAACTTATCGGTACCTCCCAGCAGATAGTCGATGGTGGTCAGACGATAGTCTTTCTGCGGATCAACAGGTTGTCCATTGATGGTGGCACTTACCAGTTTCCCGTCCTTCGTGATTACCAGACGAACGGAATGGCTGACACCCTCGCCGCCCACTAATGCCATTTGTCCGAAGAGCTCCAACACATCAGCACCACTCATGGTGATAAAGGAAATCTTGTTTTCAAAGGGAGCCACATCAAGCACATCGCCATAGGTCACATCGCCTTTGGGCAGGTCAGCACGAACACCACCCATGTTGTAAACGCCAAAGTCGGGTTTCTCATTGTAGTCCTTGGCAGCCCACACCAGAATGTCAGCCAAGAGATTAGGAAGGGTTCCTTCCGGACGTTGTGTCGTCATATACTTGGCAGAACGACCAACCACAGGACCCATCACACTGTCAACAATGTGCCTATAAGGTTTCAAGAACTCGGCAGCCTGGGCATCCGGTTGGGCATCGTAGCGAGCATCCACCAAGATACGGCTGCGCTGAACAGAAGCCACCTCGTAGTGTGACTTACACGATGCCAACATCAATAAAGGCATCAGCGCGAGTAAAACAGTCTTTCTATTCATCATAATTATGTAGATTTAATTTTAGGTTCTGAGTGCAAATTTACAAAGAAAAAATGAGAACTGAGTAAAGAGAAATGAAAAATGTAAATGAAAAATGAGAAATAATGCACAGAGTCCCAATAAATGTCAAAAGAAGGAGGACGCGAAATAATTTCTCATTCTTAGACCTAAAGGTCAAAGCGACCAAGGGTCGAGTCCTCATTACTCATTTCTCATTTAAAAGTAGTACCCTTGAAACTACGTTTCGAAAGTACTTTCACTCGAAAAAACAAAGAAAATTGAGGTTTTCTTTGGTTTTTTGCTCGTTTATTCGTACCTTTGCACCCGCTTTCCGCGTAATCGCTGGCAGGAAGTAACGAGTTGCCTGTTATGTTGCGCTTGGAACGATACAGCAAAATTATATAATTAAAAAATTAAAAAATTAAAACAATGGATTTAATTAAAGTTGCTGAAGAAGCATTTGCAACCGGCAAGCAGCATCCCAGTTTCAAGGCTGGTGACACTATCACTGTCGCTTACAAAATTATCGAGGGTTCAAAGGAGCGTATCCAGCTCTTCCGTGGTGTAGTCATCAAGATTAACGGCCATCAGGAGAAGAAGCGCTTCACTGTTCGCAAGATGTCAGGAACCGTAGGTGTAGAGCGTATCTTCCCTCTGGAGTCTCCCAACATTGAGAGCATCGAAGTGAACAAGATTGGTAAGGTTCGTCGCGCTAAGCTTTACTACCTGCGCAAGCTGACCGGTAAGGCTGCCCGTATCAAGGAGAAGCGCAGCGGTGCCCGTGCTGCTGAGTAAACCTCAGGCACAACACTTTGACCAAAAGGTTAAAGAACCTGCACAAGATAAAAAGAGACACTCACTGTTCGGGTGTCTCTTTTTTGTTGGGTATTTCCTTGTTGTTGGGATGATGGCCACCATAGATGGTCTCTCCGCCAAGGTCGCCATGCAAGGTCTCTTGGAACGAGTCCCAATCCTGAAAGCCTGCCAACAACGACAAGCGATCCAGCGTCTTGCGGTTAGGCTTCTTCAACAACTCATGCTCCACAGCTTCCAAAAGCTTACGAAGCGCATGTCTCTTTTTCTCCATATCGCATGCAAAGTTACACATTTTTTTTGTACCTTTGCAGGCAGAAACAAAAATAATTGTTTGAACAATGAAAGAATTACAGCTGAAGTACGGATGCAATCCCAACCAGAAACCCTCTCGCATCTTCATGACAGAGGGTCAAGAACTCCCCATCGAAGTGATTAACGGTCGTCCCGGCTACATCAATTTCCTGGATGCGTTCAACGCATGGCAATTGGTGAAGGAACTGAAAGAGACTACCGGCCTGCCTGCTGCTGCCTCGTTCAAGCACGTCAGCCCTGCAGGAGCTGCCGTGGGTCTGCCCTTGAGCGACACCTTGAAAAAAATCTATTTTGTGGATGACGTGAAGGGACTGGACGAGAGTCCTATTGCCTGTGCCTATGCCAGAGCCCGTGGTGCTGACCGCATGTCGAGCTATGGTGACTTTGTAGCACTGAGTGACACCTGCGACGCAACTACCGCCATACTGTTGAAGCGTGAGGTAAGTGACGGTGTGATTGCTCCTGACTTTACTGCTGAAGCCATTGAGATTCTGAAAGACAAGCGCAAGGGAACTTATAACGTCATCAAGATTGACCCCAGTTACAAGCCTGAGCCCATCGAACGCAAACAGGTGTTTGGCGTGACCTTCGAACAGGGCCGCAACGAGATAAAACTTGACGATCCCGCCTTGTTCGAGAACATCCCAACCCAGAACAAGACATTTACTGCAGAGGCCAAGCGCGACCTGATTATCGCCCTGATTACACTGAAATACACGCAGTCAAACTCTGTCTGCTACGTCAAGGACGGCCAGGCCATCGGTATCGGTGCTGGTCAACAGAGCCGTATCCACTGTACCCGTCTGGCTGGCAACAAGGCTGATATTTGGTGGTTGCGCCAGCATCCGAAGGTGATGAGCCTGCCTTTCAAGGAGGGTATCCGTCGTGCCGATCGCGACAACACCATCGACGTTTACATCTCTGAGGACGAGCACGACGACGTGCTGCGCGACGGAGCCTGGCAGCAGTTCTTCACCAAGCAGCCCGAGGTGCTGACCTTGGCTGAGAAGAAAGAGTGGATTGCCCAGAACACGAAGGTGGCTTTGGGTTCTGATGCTTTCTTCCCCTTTGGCGACAACATTGAGCGTGCCCATAAGAGTGGCGTAGAGTTCATTGCCCAAGCTGGTGGCTCTGTTCGCGACGATCATGTTATCATGACTTGCGACAAATACGGCATTGCTATGACATTCACCGGTGTCCGTCTTTTCCATCATTAATATATTGGTATGAGTAAAGAATCTGACTTCGAGGATATCCTCGTGAATGGCATCTCCTTCGGTCGTGGTGGTGGTCCCCGCAAAGAGGAGGACAAGGTAAAGACCAAGGCCAAGAAGAAAAAGTATATCACTGGTGCTCACGGTAGTGGCTCTGCTCGTCAGAAAGCCAAATACCGTGAGCAACGGGCTAACCGGCATAAGAAGTAAGATGGCTGATGTATGATGTAAGAAGTAAGATGTAAGATGTAGAAAAAAAATAAAACCACTAACGATATGAAGAAAACACTACTAACACTAATTACACTTATTGCTGTCACCACCGTATCGGCACAGAAATACGTGGGCGGTGACATCTCTATGTTGCCAAAGTATGAGGAAGCAGGTGTCGTCTATAAAGACATGAACGAAAATACGGTTCAACCTCTTACTTTTTTCCATGAACAAGGGTTTAACGCCATGCGTGTCCGGTTGTTTGTTGACCCCTCAAAAGCCAGTGAGGAAGCCAAGAAAGAGGGTGTCGTACAGGATTTAGAATATGTCAAAGCACTTGGAAAGCGCATCAAAGACGCCGGTTTTAAGCTAATGCTCGACTTCCATTATAGCGATACATGGACGGACCCAGGGCAACACAGTACCCCTTCAGCATGGAGTACACTAGATGCTGCAGGAATTGCCAAAAAAGTCTATGAGTACACGAAGGACTGTCTGCAACAGTTAAACACATCAGGTGCAACCCCCGACTTCATCCAGGTGGGTAACGAGATTAACGTAGGAATGCTGTGGCCTACAGGTGCCGTCTATGAAAGCGGAGGTGCTCCTGCTAGCGGTTCGTGGGATCATTTCACCTCTTATCTCACTAATGGCATCAAGGCTTGTAACGAAGAATGTCCTAACGCACAGATTATCATTCATGCAGCCATGAACGAGCCGGATAACCTGCCTGCTTTCTATAACAAATTAGATGGATATGCGGGCGTAAAATATCAAATCATCGGACTTAGCTACTACCCAGCCTTCCATAAAAACCTTCAGGTTCTGGAGAATGTCATTAAGAATCTGATGAGCAAAGAGCCGGACAAAGACATCATGATTGTCGAAACGGGTTATAGCTATGCTTGGGCACTCCCCCAAACCACTTATGACTATACTTCCGTCTATCCTTATAGCCAAGAAGGCCAACGCAAGTTTACAGCAGACATGATCACCATGCTCAACAAATATGAGTGTGTGAAGGGTCTGTTCTGGTGGTGGCCAGAAGACAACGGCAACAAGAATATCACGACAAAATGGTGGAATGCAGCCCTTTACAACCACGAGACGGGGCAGCCCTATGCTGCCCTCTATGAACTTAAAAACTTCATTGGCGATCCCAGCGGCATCGAAACCATTAATCGTGAACCATTAACCGTGAACCAGCATGCCTGGTACACGCTGGATGGCAGAAAACTGAATGGAAAGCCTTCGACCAAGGGCATTTACATCCAGAATGGCAAAAAGAAGATAGTAAGATAAGAACTAACAAAAGAACCATTGCACCCTTAACACGACAAGAATTATGCTGGTAAAAACATATTGCGCAGCTGTTAACGGTCTGGAAGTCACCACGGTAACCGCTGAGGTGAGCATGTCACGAGGCATCCAGTTTCACCTCACTGGTTTGGCTGACACAGCGGTAAAGGAAAGCTACGACCGCATCAAGGCCGCACTAATCAACAACGGCTTCAAGATGCCCACTATGGATATCACCATTAACCTGTCGCCTGCCGACATCAAGAAGGAAGGCAGTGGCTACGACCTGCCACTGGCCATTGGCATCTTATCAGCCAACGGGAAGGTGGAGAGTGGGGATCTGGACAAGTATATGATGGTAGGCGAACTGGGACTGGACGGCCGGCTACAACCCGTTCGTGGTGCCTTACCCATTGCCATCAGGGCCCGTGCCGAGAAGTTCAAGGGACTCATCGTGCCTAAGCAGAACATCCGCGAGGCCGCTGTAGTCAACCAGTTGGAGGTCTATGGTATGGAGACACTGATGGACGTGGTGCAATTCCTGAATGGCACAGAGACGTACCAGCCCACCATTATCGATACGCGCAAGGAGTTTTACGAGCAACAGAACCATTACGAACTGGATTTCAGCGACGTTCGTGGACAAGAAAGTGTGAAGCGAGCCCTCGAGGTAGCTGCTGCCGGTGGACACAACCTCATCATGATAGGTCCTCCGGGCAGTGGTAAGTCGATGATGGCCAAGCGCCTTCCGGGCATTCTTCCTCCGCTGTCGCTGGCAGAGAGTCTGGAAACCACCCAGATACATAGTGTGGCAGGCAAGTTGAATCGCGACACCAGCCTCATCAGTCAGCGTCCCTTCCGTGCTCCTCACCACACCATTTCGCAGGTAGCCCTCGTGGGTGGAGGCAACAACCCTCAACCTGGTGAAATCAGTCTGGCCCATAACGGAGTGCTCTTTCTCGACGAGATGCCCGAGCTGAGCCGTAGCGTCCTGGAAGTGTTGCGCCAACCCCTGGAAGACCGAAAAATCAGCATCAGTCGCGCCAAATACAGCGTGGAATATCCCTGTTCGTTCATGCTGATAGCCTCGATGAACCCTTGTCCATGCGGCTATTATGGTGATCCGACACACCATTGTGTCTGCACCCCAGGTCAGATACAACACTATATGAATAAGATTAGTGGTCCCCTACTCGACCGAATCGACATCCATTGCGAGATTCAGGCTGTTCCCTTTGCCCAGCTCAGCCAGATGCAGCCTGGTGAGCCCAGTGCCAACATCCGCGAAAGGGTTATCAAGGCCCGCAAGATTCAGGAAGAACGCTTTAAGACCTTCAAGGGCATCCATTGTAATGCAATGATGACGGAAAAGATGCTCCACGAGTTTGCAGAGCCAGACAGTGCCTCTATGGATATGCTACGTATGGCGATGGAGCGCCTGAAGCTCTCTGCCCGTGCCTACAGCCGAATCCTGAAGGTAGCCCGCACCATTGCCGACCTAGCAGGCTCTGAGAAAGTAGAGTCCATGCATATTGCCGAAGCAATAGGCTATAGGAATCTTGACAGGGGCGACTGGGCTGAGCGCGGGATATAAAACAAGATTATTCGCTTTTTTGCTGGGCAGCCTTTGCGGCTTCCCTTTCTGCCCTTCGGGCTTCTTTCTCTGCCTTTCTGGCTGCATCTCGGGCATCCCGCTCAGCCTGTCGGGCTGCTTTTGCGGCCTCCTTTTTAGCCTGTCGGTCAGCCCTCTCTTGTTCCCTTTGAGCTTTGAGGACTTCCCTTTCTGCATTACGAGCAACCCTTTCCTCAGCCCTTTGCTGAATACGGGCTGCCCTGAGTTCAGCATCTGAAACCTGCGGGGCCTCAGGCTCTGACTTCTTTTTAGAGCCACCCAGCAGGCCATGCAACTTGAGTTTCGGCTTAATCTTCATCTTCTGCATCTCGTTGGTGTTCGTGAACGAGAACGAGCAAAGCACGTCGAGACGTTTGCCGCGAACATTCACCTCTCCTTCGGCTACAGCACCGTTACTCTTGATGGTAGCTATGGTATTACGAACGTGCAGCAACTTGTATTTAGCATCGAAAACCTCAGCAGTTATCTCACCCATAGGCAGTTTTCCGCCCACCTTCTTACGCATGATGGCAGTACGGGGCTTGGAGATATCGAACTTGAAGGTAGCCTGACAAGCCACTTTCTTCAAGTCGGGCATATCCATAGCCTGTCCCAGTTCGAAGGAATCGGTACGCACGGTACCCTCCACATACTTAGTATTCTCATTCAGGGCAAAGCTGAAGTTGATATTACCTGGCTTGGTGATCAGAAGACCGGCAAACTGCTCACGCTTCCATAGCACGTCGAAAGTGCCTATATAGCCAATAGTTCCCAGGTTATGGAGCTGTTTCATCATAAACTTCTTCACGGGGAAATGGCTGATGATGCGCTCCTTGGAACCACCTTGAGCCGTCATGCGGTTCACATCGAAATGCACATGCAACTTATACTTGTCTTTGAGACCAGTGATATAGCCCTTGGCACTGATGGTAAGGTCTTTCTGCTTCGTATGCACCTTGACATTGTTGAATTGCATACCCTCGTCGTTACCAGTCATAGTGGTTTGCAGATACAGGGGTTCCGTGAAGTTCTTCAAGACAGGAGCAAACACGCGCGAGATATCCTTCAGCAAGGTGGTTCCAGTAATGAGCGAGGTGCTATAGGCCAACTTGCGTCCCTTCTTCTTGCTGGGCAACTGCAAGGTGGCTTCGTCGAACCTTAACGTGGTATTAGGCAGACTGATGCTGAACTGCTTGACATGAGCCACCTGCTTGTTGGCTTCTACGCGAGCCTTTAACTTGCGGACATCAATGCCTGAGACGGAATCCTGAGCCTGGAAACGAACAATTTCAGCCACCACACTATCCTTTCCCGTATAAAGCACATTCACATCCATTTCAGCCTGGAGGTCCAAATGGCCCACATCAAAGAAACCGCGCTTGGGCTTGTTGAAATTCTTTCGTGGCTTACCGTTGTCGGTGATATAGCGGATGCCCGTGATGTTCAACTGGTGCTGTCCATCCTGGTGGGACAGATGGATGGTACCTATGTGCAAACGGGTATCAACAGGGCCTTTCTTGGTTTTTTTCACCCACGAGGAAGCCAGGTCGTGAACCTCGCCCACCAGCATGTCATTTTGATCCTTGCGGATGAACAATCCACCTAACGAAGCCGACTCCTTGTTGTATGTAAGCTTGATATCCTCGAGTTTCACCTGGTCGAAATCGATGTTCATCTTTTGCTTCTTCACGGTGTCCTTTTTCTCCTCCTTGGCCTTCGGTTTGTGCTTCTTCTTGAAAGCATCAATGAAGAACTGATAGTTGGCAACCGTATCAGTCGAGTCCTTGTAGAGGTGAGCCTCCAGTCCCTTCACTTTGGCATCAGTAATCTTGATTTCACGATCCAGCAAGCGACGAAGGTCTAGCTTTACGCCCAATTCCTTCAGCATGAACATCTTGCGGTGTTGTTGGTCTTCTATCTCCACATCTTCGAGACGGACATCCTGTCCGATAAGCCTCACCTGGAACTTGCCCACCTTCACTTCCGTCTGCAGCTTTTCCTTCAGCACCCCAACGGCTTCTTCCACCAGACAGCCTTGTACCATGCTGGTGTTTAACAACAAGACGGCAACTACCAACAACAACACTAAGCCCAGCAACGTGCCACCAACCCACTTCAACAATCGCTTCATCGTTTTCTTCAAATTTTCTTAATCCACCAGGGCGTTTACTTTATTTTTCAGCATCAGCTCGTTCACACGCTCCTCCAGCCTCTGAGGTTGCAGGTTGCGTTCTATGATGACACCTTTCTCGTCGATAATCAGGTTTGCTGGCACATCACCCAGCCCGAATTTAGCCAGAAGAGGGGTGTTCCACATTCGGCCATCGCAAACGGTAGCCCACTTCAGCGAGTCGCGTTCCACACGCTGCTTGCAGTCGGCTGGGCGTCCATCAATGCAGATGCTCACAATGCCAAGCTTGTCGCCATACTTGTCCTTCAGCGACTTCAATCGGCGCTGCTGGTCTCCACTGGTATAGCTCCACGAAGCCCATACGGACACTACGTTCAGTTTGGCTTTCAGGGCTTTCTCCGTCACCTTATTCCCTTTGACATCAGTAGCCGTAAAGATGGGCAACTTGCTCTTCAACGCCCCACCCTGCAGGGATTTCAGCTGTTTCTGCAACGCTATCAGCTGTCCGTTGTCTGGTGTTTCCTTCAACATCAGGTTCACCAGCTTCTGTGCCTCCTGATAATCAGGGGTACGCGTCAGCAGGAAATAGCGGTTCAGCAGATAAAGGCTGGTGGGCGAACCGAGGTGCTCGCGGATATAGGCGCTCACCACCTTGGGAACATCGGGAGGTGCCGTCTCGTTCAGCTCCATGCGCAATTCGGTCATCCGCTCGTTGTCGTCCGTTCCCTCAATAATCATTTCCCTCAGGTGCGTAGCGTCGCCCTTGATGTGGACCTTCTCGCCAGGCTCCGCAAACACGGGCTGTTCAGAATAGTTGGGGAACACCACCACCAGCGTAGTGGGCATACGGAGCTCTATCTCGTAGGAGAAACGGCCATTACGCACAGCAATGGTGTCGAAGCCTACTATACCGCCATCCGTGCTATATACCCAAAACTCGCCCTGGTTGATGTTGCGCAGACGACCCTCCAGCTTGAACTTGCCACTATCGCCACCACACGCGGCCAACAGCAGCACCGTCAGCAGAAAGGCCACATATCGAAAGCTATATCCGTTTATCTTCATTTCTTCACAATTATCTTGCAAAGATACGACTACTTTTCCGAATAGCCAAAAAATTAAGCCGAAATTACATTCTGAGGCGTCCCGTCAACGAAGGCGCAGACATTGTTGACAGCCACATCAACCAGTCGTTTGCGGGCTTCCTCAGTAGCCCATGCAATATGCGGAGTAATATAGGCCGCTGGACATTTCAGCAAGGGGTTCGACGCCTCGGCAGGCTCCTTGCTGAGCACGTCGGCACAATAGGCATAGAGGCTACCTGCGTTCAAAGCCTCAGCCACGTCTTCCTCGCAAACCAGCGGACCGCGCCCCGTGTTAATCAGGATAGCCGTGGGTTTCATCAGCTTCAGCGTATCGCGACAAATCAGGTGGTGGGTGTTGTCAGTCAGCGGACAATGCAGGCTCACCACATCGCTCTGTGCCAGCACCTCCTCCATCGTACCTTTCTTGATATAGGGTGGCAACTGGCTGGGCTCCTTGCTGGTATAGGCCATCACCCTCATGCCGAAGGCTGAGGCAATAGCAGCCACACGACTGCCTATATTCCCCAAGCCCACAATGCCGAACGTCTTGCCTGCCAGCTCTGTCAGATGCGTGTCCCAATAGCTGAAGTCAGGGCTCGACGTCCACCGTCCCTCACGGTTCTGCAGCGCATAGTGCTCCGTGCGGTTGGTAACAGTCAGCAGGTGGGCAAACACCATCTGCGCCACACTCTCCGTGCTATAGGCTGGCACGTTGGTCACCACAATGCCACGCTCGCAAGCGGCCTCGATATCCACCACGTTATATCCCGTTGCCAACACGCCGATATAGCGCAACTTAGGCAGTTGTACTATCTCCTGTCGTCTCAGCAACACCTTGTTAGTCAACACGACATCAGCCTCTGCAGCCCTTTCTATAGTCTGCTGTGCTGTAGTACGATCATAAACCGTCAGCTCGCCCAATGCAGCAAGCCGCTCCCATGAAAGGTCGCCTGGGTTGGCTGTAAACCCGTCCAAAATCACTATCTTCATATTCGTCCTTATTTAGTTTCCGATGCAAAGATAGTTATTTTATTCGATAAACGCTACTATTAAAAGACAAAAAACGCGCCTAGATAAATAAGGCAGGGTTATTCTCCAATAAGGGCAGGTTATTGTGCAATAAGGGCAGGTTATTGTGCAATAAGGGCAGGTTATTGTTGAATAAGGCAGGGTTATTGTTGAATAAGGCAGGGTTATTGTTGAATAAGGCAGGGTTATTGAATAATACTCCAAGAGTAATTTTTATTACTCCGAGAGTAATTTTAGTTACTCCGAAAGAAAAATTCATGGTGCGAGGTGAACTAAAAAACAAAGACACCAAAAATATGGAAGAGAAATGGAAGAAGAAATAAACACTTCCATATTCAAATATGTTATAAACAAAGCATATCAGATGTGTTTATGGAAGATGGTAGTCAAATAATGATTCTTTATTAACCTAGGACTGTCCCCGTGTCCTCGTTACCTGGACACAGGGGGCCTCACGGTAGCCTAGACGAAATTCACATAACAACAAAATACAGGCGCAACATGATGTCGCGCCTGCATCTATTATTTATCCGAAAGGATTACTTCAACCAGCGTGGGTCACCAGTCTTGTTAGCTACTTGGTCAGCACCCTGTGGGGTGAAGTCACCATTAGCAGCATCCTTGAAGTTAGGATCGGACTGCAAACCAGCATCACCATTATAGTTTGTTTCTGAGAAGGCAGCGCCATCGAACCAATAAGTATTCTTCCCATCGGTAGTCACCTGTTTGTTATTATTGGTCATATTGCCATAGATTTTCTTGTTAGAAGAATCTACGAAAATATTGGAGTTCATTTCATACAGATATTTCTGACCCTTCAATGTATTCGTATTCAGGAATTGTTTAGACTTAGCCATGTTATAGAACGTGTTATGGTCGCAGATGAGTTTACCAGTCTCGTTCTCATATCCCGTAATCTGCCAAGGACGTTTTCCAGACAAGGCTATCATGTTTGCACTTCCTGCTGTTTTAGCATAGAACGTCGAATTAATAATGTTGAAATGGATTGCCATTGAAGCTGCCATGTTCAACACTACATTACCCTGTGTATTATACTGAATTATACTATTATTGATAGTAAAATTAACATATGCATAAGACTTGCCACTGTCAGCGAAGAAATTCTTTGTTAAACCTGTAACCTTTACACCATCAATCTTGATTGGCTCTTTAATTACCCATTGACCACTTTCCACTGGATCAAAGCCAGGTACTTTATTCATCAAAATAAGAGGATCCTTCAAAGAACTAGCATCAATTTCAACGTTGGAAAGAATAAATCCACCATTAATCTGAATAGGTGTTCTTTCACCACAGGTAATTTTAGCACCTTTTGCACCCTCAAAATTAATTTGCTTACCTGTCAAATCAAGTGTATCTGAAAGGTTTATAGCAGCATTCTCAGCCAACAGGATATCATCTACATCAGCAAGAGCCTTAACATTTGCGTTTAACTGATCGGCATTATGTACACGAACCTTAATATCGATAATAGCAGAAGCATCAAGATACAGGCCATTGTCGGGAAGAGAGATCTTAATTCTAGCATCACCAGACTTAAGAGCCTTTACAGCACCTGTTTGGGGATTAACTGTAGCGATAGCTGGGGTTTGTGACTCAAACTTAGGAGCTGCATCCGAAATGGTAGCATAATCAACATCCTTTGTAATCGTATAAGTGTCACCAACACCAATGACAGTAACCTTATCAGCCACCTGCAAATGGCTATCTACCGAATTGTCGAAATGAGACATGATTTCTTTACAACCCGTGAAAAGGAATGCTGAACACAGCAGCAAACCAACAAACAAATTTTTCTTTTGCATAATAAATTGGTTTAAATTAAACATTATTTGATTAGTAGATAAACTCTTTTTGATTTGTTGGTGACAAAGATACAACTATTTTTAACAAGTTGGCACCATTTGGGGATTAAAAAACGTTAAAAGCAAGAAAAAGGACTTGCTACGAAAGCAAATCCTTTTCTCAAGTGGGTGCCGCGAGCGGGACTCGAACCCGCACAGCTGCAATAGCCAAGGGATTTTAAGTCCCTCGTGTCTACCATTCCACCATCGCGGCAGACCTTTTTCCCAAATCCGGGTGCAAAGGTAGGGAAAAAATGGCAGTGAGCCAAATTTTTACATATGTTTTTTACGAATATTAATTCCACGCACGTACCGTAGTTCCATCGAAAGCACAGTTGTAACGCATTAAGCTACTGCCCTCCTCGCCACTGATAATGTTGCCGGTATCGAGGGAATAGGTGCGACTGCACTGGCTACACGTCACCTGCTGGCGATTGCCCGACCAGTTCATAGCACGCAGGGTAGGACAATTGGGACAGCTGCCATCATAGGCGCGAGGTCCGTCGAAATTGGTGCATCCGATAATCAGTCCGATATCGTTGTTGGCACCCAGATCGTAGCGCAGATTGTTCTCCAAATCGGTGCGGATGATGTTGTCCTCCAAGGGAACAGAAGGGTCATTGAACTTCACTGTCACATGGCGCGCACTCTTCTTGCCATCACCGCGAGTGGTGACATAGGCATAGCTGCCTGGGTTCTGAACCGCAGTGAACAGCAGGGAGGTGGGATGGTCAGTATAACTGAACAGGAACCAACAGCGATACTCACGACTGATAGGGTTCTGAGCGTCACAGGCACAGAGCAGAAGCAACACGGAAAGGGCTACGAACCATTTTTTCATTTCAACAATAGTTTTTCAGCATTGACGACTTTCTCGAAGGCGAACCCCTCATAGACACGCTTCATCAGCTCGGCAATGCGGTCGTTGCAGAGATTGCCGATACTTCCCTCGTGGGTGTGGTGAATGTTCTTGTCAGGACGGAACGTGCCAGCCTCTATGTCTAGACCCACCTTCTTATAGGCATCACGGAAGGGCATTCCCTCAGAGGCCAACTTATTGACCGTCTCCACGCTGAACATCGGGTCGTACATCGGATTGTCGAGGATGTCCTCGCGTACCTCTATTTTATTTATAATATAGGCAGCCATCTGCAGACAGTCCTTCAGCTCGCCGAAAGCAGGAAGGAACACCTCCTTGATAATCTGCAGGTCGCGGAAGTAGCCCACAGGCAGGTTGTTCATGATAAGCGTCACCTGCTGAGGCAGAGCCTGCAACTTGTTACACTTGGCACGAATAAGCTCGAAGACGTCAGGATTCTTCTTGTGAGGCATGATGCTCGAACCCGTGGTACACTCTTTGGGCAGACGGACAAACGAGAAGTTCTGCGAGTTGAACAGACAGGCGTCGAAGGCCATCTTGGCTATCGTGCCAGCAATGGTAGCCAATGCGAAGCCTACGTTGCGTTCCATCTTACCTCGTCCCATCTGGGCATATACCACATTGTAATCCATCGAGTCGAAGCCCAGCAGGTCTGTCGTCATCTGGCGATTCAGGGGGAACGAAGAGCCATAGCCCGCAGCAGAGCCCAAAGGATTGCGGTTGGTCATCTTATAAGCCGCCTGCAGGAACAGCATATCGTCCGTCAGGCTCTCAGCGTATGCACCAAACCAAAGGCCGAAGCTGGAGGGCATAGCCACCTGCAAGTGCGTATAGCCAGGCATCAGGACGTGCTTGTACTGATTGCTCTTCTGGATAAGTTCGTCGAAGAGCACCTTCACACTTTCAGCCACCTCCATCAACTCATGACGAGTAAAGAGCTTCAGGTCAACCAGCACTTGGTCGTTGCGCGAACGGCCTGAATGAATCTTCTTGCCCATATCGCCCAACTTGCGCGTCAGCATCAGCTCGACTTGTGAATGGACATCCTCAATGCCCTCCTCTATCACGAAATCACCCTGCTCGCACACCTGGTAGATATTCTTCAGCTCTGCCAGCAACAGGGGCAACTCGTCCTTGCCAATGAGTCCGATGCTTTCCAGCATGGTGATATGAGCCATCGAGCCCAACACGTCGTATTTGGCGAGGTAGAGGTCCATTTCGCGGTCTCTACCCACGGTGAAACGCTCTATCTCGGCATTCACCTCGAAATTCTTTTCCCACAACTTGTTTGCCATAATTACTATTTTCTAGAGATTCTAGATAGTCTAGATGATCTAGACATACGGAACCTTCGACAGCGCCTCGGCTATCTTATCCACGCCATCCTGAAGAGGACCGGCCACCATACCTTTCAGCATGAAGGGAATGTCAGCCTGAACGGTGACCTTCATCTTGCTCTCCGTCTCGCTGACGGGCAACACCTGAATCCACAGGTTGAAGGGCAGAGGCGACTGCACGCTCTCGAACTTGACACACTTGTTCTCCTCACGCTCAATGATTTGCAGCTTCAAGTCGCCTACAGGTGCCACATTGACACTTACGGAGTCACTATCGAAGGAGAAGCTGTTCAACTTGTCCTCAGGAACACGGTCGCGAACACGCTCCAGATTGCTTAAATCGCTGATATTACGATACACATCCTCTACGGGATAGGGTATCTGCTTTACGCTACTTTCAAACTTTGTCACGATTCTACCTATTTTACAATTGGACTATTTTACAATTGGACTTATACTCCCCAAACGCTGGGATCCTTGCGCCATTCTTTCAACACTTCAATTTCCTCAGACTTGATATAGCCCGTCTCAGCAGCCTGTTCCAGGACTGCATTGTAGTCGCTCAAAGTGACGAGCTTCACACCTGCCTCACGGAAAGCCTCTTCTGCTACAGGGAATCCGTAGGTGAACGAAGCCACCATACCGATGACCTCGACGCCATACTGACGCAAGGCCTCGACAGCCTTCAGCGAAGAGCCACCTGTGGAAATCAGGTCCTCTACCACAATGACCTTAGCCCCCTTTTTCAGTTCGCCTTCCACCTGATTACCCATTCCGTGATCCTTAGGCTTCGGGCGGACATAGGCATAGGGCAGTCCCAGCTCGTCAGCCACCAAAGCACCCTGGGCAATAGCCCCCGTAGCGACACCAGCCACAGCCTCAGCTTCTGAGAAGTGCTGCTGAATGGCGTGACACAGTTCCAACTTGACAAACGAGCGCACATCAGCATAGCCAAGCGTCTTGCGATTGTCGGTGTAGATAGGTGATTTCCAGCCAGAGGCCCATGTAAAAGGCTCGTTAGGCTGCAACTTGATGGCTTTGATATCCATCAGTTTCTGAGCAAACTGTTTCTTGATATTATTCATAATCCTGATAAATTTGGCGCAAAATTACAAAATAAATATGAATTATGCATTATGAATTAAGAATTATTTGTTACCTTTGACGAACGTCGAAAGTACTTCCGTTCGAAAAAGTCCAAAATTCTTTTGGCTTTTTGCTCACTTATTCGTACCTTTGCAGCCGATTTAGCAAAATGCTTGTCAAGGGGTGCTCACGGGTGTGGGCTGAGATGATACCCTCCAAACCTGATACGGATAATGCCGGCGTAGGGATGACAGAGTAACAGAACCCCTTATTTTAATGTATTAATAAATAAGGTAAAAGAAATGAGAAAATTTTTCATGATGGCATTGCTGGGTACGATAACAGCCCAAGCCGTCGAGTTAGACACACAGGTGGACACGCTGAAAAGCGTAGAACTACAGGATGTACAGGTGGTATCGACACGAGCCACCAAAAAGACACCAATGGCATTCACCAACATGGACAAGGAACAGCTGAAAGCCGTGAATTTCGGACAGGATATACCTTACCTGCTGTCGCTGACACCCAGCGTAACCATGACCTCGGATGCTGGTAACGGTATTGGCTACACCTCGTTACGCATTCGTGGTACAGACCCAAGCCGCATCAACATTACCGCTAACGGCATTCCCTTGAACGACGCGGAGAGTGCCCAACTCTACTGGGTCAACATGGGCGACTTTGCCAGCAGCGTGCAGTCCATGCAGATTCAGCGTGGTGTGGGTACATCGACCAATGGTGCAGGAGCCTTTGGTGCTACGCTGAACATGCAGACAGAGAACATCGGTATGGAACCTTTCATCGGGCTGGACCTGAGTGGTGGTTCTTACTATAGCCACAAAGAGACCCTGCGTTTCGGCACTGGTCTGATCAAGGACCACTGGGGCATACAGGGTCGTTTGTCAAACATCGGCTCGAAGGGTTATCTGGACCGTGCCTCCACCAAGCTGAACTCCTACTTCCTGCAGGCAGGCTACTTTGGCGAGAACACGATGGTGAAATTCATCACCTTCAATGGCGTGGAAGAGACCTACCATGCATGGAACTATACGTCGAAATATGAGCAGAGCCTCTTTGGACGTACCTATAACTCGTGTGGCGAGTATTACGACGAAGAGGGGAACACGCGCTATTACGACAACCAGACGGACAACTACCATCAGCAGAACTACCAGCTGATATGGAACCAGCGCCTGAACAATGTACTGAACCTCAACGCAGCCCTGCACTATACCAGAGGTGATGGCTATTACGAGGAATACAAGCGCAAGCGTACCTTGTTTGAATACGACTTGGATCCCAAGATGACATGGGCCAGCAGCGACCTGGTGCGCAAGAAGAAGATGGCCAACGACTTCTATGGCGTAGTAGCGTCGATTGTCTATAACAACCACCAGAACCTGCAGGCTGTACTGGGTGGCGGATGGAACAAGTATAAAGGTGACCACTACGGTCTGGTAACATGGGTGAAGAATCCTGTTGATGCTCTGATGCCTGACCACAAATACTACGACGACAAGACGAAGAAGACCGACTTCAACGTCTATGGAAAGGTGACTTACGAGTTCCTGCGCGGACTGAATGCCTACGTTGACCTGCAATATCGCCATGTGGGGCTCAAGATGTACGGTCCTACTGACGAGATTGACTGGAACCTCAACAAACGCATTGTCTATGACATGAAAGAGTCATACGACTTCTTCAACCCCAAAGTTGGCTTGAACTACGACATCACCCCCAACCACAAGGTTTTCGTGTCTTATGCCATTGCCCACAAGGAGCCTACGCGCAACAACTTCCAGAACAGCCTGAATGCCGGACTGGAGATGCCCACGTCTGAACGGCTGAACGACCTGGAAGTGGGCTACAAATACCAGAGCAAGGTATTCACCGCTGGTGCCAACCTCTACTGGATGGACTACAAGGACCAGTTTGTCTTGACTGGAGAAATCGACCAAATTGGCGAGGCCATCACACGCAACATGCCTAAGAGCTATCGTCTGGGTATCGAACTGGAGGCTGCCGTAAAACCTGTCGACTGGTTCCGCTGGGACGTGAATGCCACTTGGTCGAAGAACCGTGTAAAGGACATCACCGTGAAGTTGGCTGATGGTAGCGTGGCTAATCTGGGCAACCAGCCGCTGGCTTTCTCGCCCGACTGGATAGCCAACAACATCTTCACATTCAATTACAAAGGCATGAAAGCCAGCATCCAGAGCCAATATATCAGCAAGCAGTATCTGACAAACACTGGCTTCGAGAGCTATCGGACACTTGATGATAATGACAAGCCCGTAGATGTGGGCATGATACTCGACGGACACTTCGTAACCAACATTGACCTGTCGTACAACTTCAAGTTGCCCAAGCTGGGAATGAAAGATGCCACCATTGGTGTGACACTCTACAACCTATTCTCTGCTGAATTTGACAACAACGGATGGGCTTCTCCATGCTACGAAAAGTTGGACGGCAAAGTGGTTGCCACAGGCTGGGGCACCTCAGACCAGTATGAGGCTGGCTTTGCTCCCTCGGCACCCTTTAACATGATGGCACACCTGTCGGTGAATTTTTAAGTGAACAGTGAAAAGTGAAAAATGAAAAATGACGCTTGACTGGCTTGACATATTGACCACGATACTCGGCTTGATTTATATCTGGCTGGAGTATCGTGCTCATATTGCCCTCTGGGTGATAGGCATCATCATGCCTGCACTCGACATCTTCCTGTATTGGAATCATGGGTTGTATGGTGATGCAGGTATGGCCTGCTACTACACCCTTGCTGCCTGCTACGGACTCTTTGTGTGGAAGTTCGTGAAGACACGCAAGAAGAAGGAGCCGCTCCCCATCACCCACATGCCACTCAGCAAGTATCTGCCCACCACCTTGTTCTTCTTTGCTGCCTGGGGCGCCACTTACTACGTGCTCATCACCTGGACCAACTCTACTGTTCCCCTACTCGACTCCTTCACCAATGCCCTGTCGTTTGTCGGCATGTGGGCGTTGGCTCGCAAATATATCGAGCAGTGGTTCTTCTGGATTGTCGTCGATATCGTCTGTTCCTTCCTTTATATACAAAAAGGTATTCCCTTCAAGGCTGGTCTCTATGGACTCTATGTCATTATTGCTATAGCAGGATATTACAAATGGAAAAAACTTTCGACGCAGTCATCATAGCTAACGGAGTGTTTCCCACGCATGCCGTACCATTAAACATCCTCCATCACACAGCACATCTGATTGCGTGCGACGGAGCCATTCGCCATGTACCATCAGCAGAAGCTATCGTCGGTGACGGCGACAGCGTGCCCGCAGAATTCCGTCATCGCCTTATACAAATCAACGAACAGGAAGACAACGACCTGACCAAAGCCACACGCTACTGTCTGTCAAAAGGGTGGCACCAAATAGCGTATCTGGGATGTACAGGCAAACGTGAAGACCACACCTTAGGCAACATCTCGCTACTGATGCGCTACTTCCGCGAGATGGATGTCGAGGGAATCATGTTCACCGACTACGGCCTCTTTACCCCTGCAAAGGGTGATCACACCTTCTCTTCATTCAAAGGGCAACAGGTGAGCATCTTCAACTTTGGAAGCACCCGAATCACGTCGGAAGGTCTGAAATGGAACTCCTATGCCTATGAACAATGGTGGCAAGGAACGCTGAACGAGAGTCTTTCTGACACTTTTACACTTCATGCCGACGGGCATTACATGGTGTACCAGACGTATGGCGCAAAGAACGGAAAGTAAAGGCGGCAGCAAATCGTTTCTTGAGTACGCTTTGCTTCTGCAAAGAAATTTTTCACTTTTCACTTTTCACTTTTCACTTTTTTTACTACCTTTGCACTCGCTTAACGTTAAGAGTATGAAAATAGAACAACAGATAATGGCAGCTGCACAAGCTGCTGTAAAGGCACTCTATGGACAAGAAGTGCCCGAAAAGATGGTACAACTGCAAAAGACACGCAGTGAGTTCGAGGGTAGCCTGACCCTCGTAGTATTCCCCTTTGTAAAGATGGCAAAGAAGTCGCCTGAGCAGACCGCCCAGGAACTTGGAGAGTATTTGGTTGCCAACTGCGAAGCTATCAGTAAGTTCAACGTGGTGAAAGGTTTCCTGAATCTCAGCATCAGCAACGAGGCATGGCTGAATTTGCTCGGTGATATTGATAAAGACGAACACTATGGCGAGAAGCAGGCTACCGACCAGAGTCCACTCGTGATGATAGAATACTCGTCACCCAACACCAACAAACCCCTGCATTTAGGACACGTCCGCAACAACCTGCTGGGTTGGTCACTGGCACAGATTATGCAGGCCAATGGCAACAAGGTGGTGAAGACCAATATCGTGAACGACCGCGGTATTCACATCTGTAAGTCTATGCTGGCTTGGCTGAAATGGGGTAATGGTGAGACTCCTGAGACCAGCGGTAAGAAAGGCGACCATCTGATTGGTGACTACTACGTAGCTTTCGACAAGCATTATCGTGAGGAAATTAAGGAACTCGTAGCTAATGGCATGGATGAAGAACAGGCCAAGCAAGAGGCCCCACTCATCAAAGAAGCCCACGAAATGCTGGTAAAATGGGAGAATAATGATCCTGAGGTACGCGCCCTGTGGGAGAAAATGAACAATTGGGTGTACGCTGGTTTTGACGAAACTTACAAAAAGATGGGCGTATCCTTCGATAAAATTTATTATGAGAGCCAGACTTACCTCAAGGGAAAGGCCAAGGTGGAAGAGGGACTCGCCAAGGGACTCTTCGAGCGCCATGAGGACAACTCCGTATGGGCAGACCTCACCAACGAGGGTCTCGACCAGAAGCTATTGCTCCGCAGCGATGGTACTTCTGTCTATATGACACAGGATATCGGTACGGCAGAAATGCGCTTTAAGGATTACCCCATCGACAAGATGATTTATGTTGTGGGTAATGAGCAGAACTATCACTTCCAGGTGCTCTCCATCCTATTGGACCGTCTAGGCTTCAAGTGGGGTAAGGAGCTGGTACACTTCTCTTACGGAATGGTGGAACTGCCTAACGGTAAGATGAAAAGCCGTGAAGGTACCGTCGTTGATGCCGACGACTTGATGCAGTTGATGGTGGACGACGCCCTAAAGACCTCGATGGAATTGGGGAAATTCGACGACATGAGCGAGGAAGAGCGCAACGAGATTGCGCGTATCGTCGGAATGGGTGCCCTAAAGTACTTTATCCTAAAAGTCGATGCTCGCAAGAATATGCTGTTCAATCCTGAAGAAAGTATCGATTTCAACGGAAACACAGGACCCTTTATCCAATATACTTATGCCCGTATTCGCAGTATCCTGCGCAAGGCTGTTGATATGACTAGTATGACTAGTACTACTAGTCTTTCTAGTAAGGAGGTCGAGCTGATTCAGAAAATGAGTGAATATGGAGCTGCAGTTGAACAGGCTGGCAAGGACTACTCACCTTCAGGCATCGCTAACTACTGTTATGAGTTGACAAAGGTGTTCAACCAGTTCTACCACGACTACTCCATTTTGAATGAGCCTGATGAGCAGAAAAAGGCTGTTCGTCTGATGCTGGCCAAGAACGTGGCCAAGATTCTGAAGAATGGTATGGCTTTGTTGGGAATCGAGGTTCCTGAGCGCATGTAACGGTTATTGGTTAATGGTTATTGGTTAATGGTTCAGAACCCTCCTGAATATAGACACGACACCGTTCTGCCCTTGCCCATGGAGGTAAGGGCAGACGCGTGGGCTGTAGATGCAGCCTGCTCAGGAAACCCCGGACCTATGGAATATCAGGCGATAGATTTGGCGACGGGTGCTCGTGTGTTCCATTTTGGACCTGTAAAAGGTACGAACAACATTGGTGAATTTCTAGCTATTGTCCATGCTTTGGCGTTGATGCAGCAGCAGGGACTGCGCGACAAGACCATCTACAGCGACTCTTACAATGCCATTCTTTGGGTAAATAAGTGCAAATGTAAGACAAAATTAGAGCGTACCCCTGAAACGGAGCCGCTCTATCAGATTATTGCTCGTGCCGAGCGTTGGCTACAGACACACCAATGGCGTAATCCCATCATTAAGTGGGAAACCCAGAAGTGGGGAGAAGTTCCTGCCGACTTCGGTAGGAAGTAATCGTATTACCACCTATTTCTTTCTTTGACAATAACATCACCTCAGCAGGCAGTTGGGGGGCTGGCGTACCGTCGCTTACCACAAAAGAAGCCGATTCCACCCGGATCTCATCCCATAATCCAGCTTCCAGAAAAGACTCATGAGTCTTACGACCCCCTTCAACAATGAGTGACTGAATGCCCTGTTGATAAAGGTCATCGATAACTTGCAACAAAGGTCGGTCATGAGTCAAGACCATCCGTTTGGGATTAGGTCCATACCAATGACGAACAGTTAACTGAGGGTGCTCACGAGCATCAGTTGTATGACCAATAAGGATAGCATCCTCCTCAGCACGCAGTTGATGAGAAAGCATCTGGGTCTGTTCGTTACTGATTTTCAGGGCTTGTCCGTGATCATCGATGAAGCCATTAGCTGTCTGTGCCCATTTCAGTATGATATAGGGACGGTGCTTGGCATGATAGGTAAAGAAACGACGATTAAGCCATTGGCACTCCTTTTCCAGTACCCCTACAGTAACCTCAATACCTGCCTCACGTATCATCTGTATTCCCCTACCCTGTACTTTGGCAAAAGGGTCGATACAACCTACTACCACGCGGCGAACACCTTTCTTTATAATCAATTCTGCACAAGGTGGCGTTTTGCCATAGTGCGCACAAGGCTCCAAGGACACATAGATGGTAGCATCCTTCAAAAGAGCCTCATCTTCAGGGCTTACGCTGGCAAAAGCATTCACCTCAGCATGCCCCTCACCACAGCGGACATGATAGCCCTCACCAATGATACGGTCATTAGCTACAATTACAGCACCTACCATTGGATTGGGCCTGGCTCCCTGTATGCCATTTGCCGCCAGTTGCAGGCAGCGTCGCATGTATTTTTCGTCGTTACTCATATAATTTTTCTCTTTTCACTTTTCACTTCTCACTTTTCTTCGTATCTTTGTACGCACTATGACATACAATGAACTATGGCATCTGTTAACACCGCTTTATGGTGATGGCGAGGCGAAAGCCATCGCCCGACTTGTCTATGAAGTGCGATTTGGACTTTCCTTCTCAGACATTTGCCTGGGCAAAGATACACAATTATCTGCAAACAGCCAAGAGGAACTGAAAGGAATTGCTGAGAGGCTGCTACAGCAGGAACCGGTACAATACGTTTTAGGACAGGCAGCATTTTGCGGAAGAACCTTCAAGGTGAACGAACATGTACTGATTCCTCGTCCAGAAACAGAGGAACTATGTCAATGGATAGAATCACAAGTAAGCAGCCTTCCAAAAAACGATATCAATATTCTTGACATTGGCACAGGGTCAGGTTGTATTGCCATTACTTTAGCCGCCAACATACCTCAGACACGAGTTACTGCGTGGGATATTTCAACGGAGGCAATAGACGTGGCTGGCGAGAATGCCAAACGTAACCATGTACATGTGTTGTATGAGCAAGTGGATGTCCTCCTTCTTTCAGCGGATATTTTGCAAAAAACATCAAAAACATTCGATTTCATCGTCAGCAACCCTCCCTATATTTGTCATAAAGAACGTGTACACATGGAGAGTAACGTGCTAAATTACGAACCTCACACCGCATTGTTTGTTCCCGACGATGATGCCTTGTTGTTCTATCGTGCAATTGCCCGATACGGACAGACAGCATTGAAAGAAGGCGGTTGGGTGTATTTTGAGATTAATCCATTGTATGCAAATAGTCTTTTAGAGATGCTAGACATGATGTCGTATCACCATATAGAAATCAAAGAAGACCAATTTGGGAAACAACGAATGATAAGAGCGATGAAAAGTGAAAAGTGAAAAACAAGAAAAAATGAAAACGGAACAAGATGCTTACCTAACACTGGCTGCCCTTTGTGCACAGGCTGAACACTGCCAATATGAAATGTTGGAGAAAATGCGGAAATGGGAACTGTCGGAAGAATGCCAAGCCCGCATCATGGAGCGACTGGTAAAAGAACGCTATATAGATGACGAGCGTTTTGCCCGCGCATTCGTCAAGGATAAAATACGATATAACAAATGGGGACGACGCAAGGTTGAACAAGGTCTGTGGCAGAAGCGCATCCATGAAGACATCAGAAAGAGTGTTTTAGACGATGTCGATGACGAGGAGTATCTCAACGTCCTACGCCCTCTGCTTAAGCAAAAACGGAAAACGATTAAGGCACAGAACGATTACGAAAGGAACCAAAAACTGATGCGTTTTGCACTTGGTCGCGGATTTACATTTGACATCATCCGTCAGTGTATCGACGTTGACGAGGAGCCCGACGAAGAATAATTTTTCACTTCTATGAACTGGTGGACAAGATTGCTTGACTTTATCTCACCACGACTTTGCGTGGTCTGCGGAAAACGACTGTCTCCCACAGAGCGTTCTGTTTGCTCTGCCTGTCTGCTGCACTTCCCACGAACCACCTATCAGTTTACGCCAGAAGACAATCCTATGGCACAGTTATTCTGGCATCTCGCACCCATTGAGCGCACTGCTGCTTACGTCTATTATGAGCCGCACTCGGAAATGGCACAGATTGTCTATCAACTCAAATATGGACAACGTCCGGACATCGGAGAAGACATGGGCCGACTCATGGCTATTGAGATGGAATATGGTCGTTTCTTTGAAGGAATTGACGTGTTGCTACCAGTCCCGCTTTCTCGAAAACGACTGCGACAACGCGGATACAACCAGAGCGAGCGTCTGGCCTACGGCATACATGAGATAACAGGCTTACCCATTATCACAAAAGCCTTACGTCGTAAGCATTTTGTTCAAAGTCAAACAAAACTCAGTCGCCACGAACGCCAAGAGAACGTCATGGACATGTTTGAACTGAAAGAAGACACCCTGCTCAGGAACAAACATGTACTGCTTATTGACGATATATGCACTACAGGAGCCACACTCTTGGCCTGTGCCGATGCCATTAAGCAAGTGGACGGAATCCGCATCAGCATATTGACGTATGGTTTCACAAGGAGTTAGGCTGCTTCAGAATGATTGTCTTCATACTCTTATATTCTTTTTACTAACTACCATTAATGACATGATGTTTAAGACGACACTTTCAACTAAATACAAGAATGGGACAGAAAAATGATACATTACAGATGGTACCCCGACCGAGAATCGAACTCGGAACTAAGCTTTAGGAGAGCCTTGTTATATCCATTTAACTATCAGGGCTGCAATATCTCGTACTTTGCGAGTGCAAAGGTAGTGCAAATAGAGCGAAATACCAAATTTATTTCTTGCTTTTTGCAAGCGAACAAAGTTCGAGCGGAGTATTTCTGAGATGCAGCCTACCTTCGAGTTGTCAAACAACTCAAAGACACAAAAAAAAGTTAATAGTGAAAAGTAAAAAATTTGCTCCCACTATGTTTTTTTCGTACCTTTGTACCCAAATTAGCATTATAACGAAGAATAATATGGGAAAATTAGTGATTAACTCGTACGACGAGTTTGCCGCCCATCTGGGCGAAGAGCTGGGAGCCTCAGAGTGGCTCCAGGTTGATCAAGACCGCATTAACCTCTTTGCTGATGCCACACTCGACCATCAGTGGATTCATGTTGATGTGGCACGTGCCAAGGAAGAAAGTCCTTACAAGTCAACCATTGCACATGGTTATCTGACACTCTCGCTGCTCCCTTATTTGTGGGACCAGATTATTGAGGTTAACAACATCAAGATGCTGGTAAACTACGGTATGAACGACATGCGCTTCGGACAGCCCGTCATCACGGGAAGCCGTGTGCGTCTGGTAACTAAGTTACACAATATACAGAATCTCCGTGGCATCTGTAAGGCAGAGATTAAGTTCACCATCGAGATTGAAGGCCAGCGAAAGCCTGCCCTCGAGGGTATTGCAGCCTTCCTTTACTATTTTAACTAGAAGGTCTAGATAATCTAGATATTCTAGATGTTTTAGAAATATAAAGCAGCCCGCTCAATGACGAACGGGCTGCTTTATATATAATAAGGTGTAATCCTTATGCCTTTTCTACCTCATCCTCGCGGATGGTGCGGCCCATCACAAGGAATGCTGTAGGAGCAGCGATGAACAAAGACGACAGAGTACCGAAGATAACACCCAGAATCATAGCGAACGAGAAGCTGCGGATAGAGTCACCACCAAGGATGAAGATACACAGCAGCACTATCAAGGTCGTTACAGAGGTGTTGATGGTACGAGCCAAAGTCTGGTTCAGCGAGTCGTTGAACAACTGCTGACGGTCACGCTTGCCATAGAGCTGGAAGTTCTCACGGATACGGTCGAACACTACCACCTTATCGTTGATAGAGTAACCGATTACCGTCAGGATAGCACCAATGAATACCTGGTCAATCTCCAGTGACATAGGCAGGATACCCCAGAACAAGGAGTAGCATCCAATAACCACCAGTGCATCCAGAGCCAGTGCAATAACAGCACCTGTTGAGTATGCCAAGTTACGGAAGCGAAGCAAGATATACAGGAAGATGGCAATCAGCGCAATAACAACGCTGATAATAGCACCATAAGTGATATCCTTAGCCACAGCAGGACCTACCTTAGCAGAGCTGATGATAGAACCTCCCTGACGAACATCAGGATTCTTGAAGTCTTCCACATTAGCCTGACTGATAAAGCCACCCTTCTTCAGAGCATTGTAAAGGATTGTTTCAGCCTGGTCGTCAACATCAGGATTGTTAGACTCAATATCCCAGTTCGTGCTCACACGGATGGTCTTGCCATCAGTACCCAAAGCAATAACAGAGGTATTAGCATCCTTACCGGCATTCTCACCAACTGTATTAACGAAAGCACCTGCCAAAGCCAAACGAACCTGCTCTACAGGAGTCTCCTTGTCCAGTGTAACAACATAGTTACGACCACCAGTGAAGTCAATGCTCTGGCTCAAGCCACGAACTGCGAATGAGATGCAGCAAATGACAGCGAACACGCCCCACAAAGTGAAGGACTTCTTGAACATACCCATAAAGTTGTACTTAGCATTCTGCATCAAGTTCTTTGAATAGCCAGTTACGAAGGTAAGACCCAGCCACTTGTCCTTATTCAGGCGGTTCTCATAAACCAGACGGGTCAGGAACACAGCGGTGAAGAACGAGCAGAAGATACCAATAATCCAAGTTGTAGCGAAGCCCTTGACAGGACCTGTACCGAAGAACAACAGGATGAAACCTGTAATCAATGATGTTACGTTTGAGTCGAAGATAGCGCTGAAGGCGTTAGAATAACCCTTCTGAACAGCTTCCTTCATACCCAAGCCACGCTTCAACTCCTCCTTGATACGCTCGTAAATCAGCACGTTAGCATCAACGGCAGTACCCAAGGTCAGGACGATACCGGCAATACCAGGCATCGTCAACGCAGCCTGGAACGAGGTAAGGATACCCAGTGTAAAGAACAGGTTGAACAACAGGGCAATATCAGCCATGATACCAGGAATGAAGCCATACAACATAATCATGTAAACCATCAACAATACGAAGGCTACGATGAATGAGATGACACCCTGTTTAATAGACTGGGCACCCAAAGAAGGACCTACCACCTCTTCCTGTACGATGCGGGTTGGTGCAGGCATCTTACCAGAGTTCAAGGTATTAGCCAAGTCCTTGGTAGTCTCAATGGTAAAGTTACCAGTGATCTGAGAGTTACCACCATCAATCTGAGTCAGGATACGAGGAGAACTATAAACAGCGTCATCAAGTACAATAGCTACGCCACGACCAATGTTCTGTTTTGTAATCTGAGACCAGCGACGAGCACCGTCTGAGTTCATCTGCATAGACACAGAGGGATGACCCATCTGGTCGAACTCGTCCTTCGCATTGGTAATCACGTCACCCTCCAATGGAGCACGTCCATTAGGCTCGGTAATCTTCAAAGCATACAAAGCAAATATCTCTCCTTTGGTATTCTCACCACCGAAGTCTTCGGGCTGTGCACCCCAGCGCAACTTACATTCTGCTGGCAGAACCTGACGGGCAATGTCAGAGTAGATTACCTTGTTGACATCAGCAGTATCACGGGCATTGGCATAACCAACAATAGACAATCCCTGAGGAACGGGCTGGAAAACAGCGAACAAAGGATTCTGCTTCAAAGCCTCAGCCTTTGCCTTTGCGTCAGAAACAGCGGCATCCTTCTTGTTGGCTGCCAACTTAGCAGCCAAATCGTTAGTAGCAGCCACTGCAGTCGTATCGGCTGCAACAGCTGTAGTATCAGCTGCCACCTCTTTCTCTGCCTCACCACCAGTGATAGCAAATTTTTGGTTCAGCTGAGCCCAATAAGGATATATTTCCTGTGAATTGTAGGTCTCCCAGAACTCAAGGTTGGCAGAACCCTGCAGCAATTTACGTACACGCTCAGGCTCTTTGATACCAGGCATCTCCACCATGATACGGCCAGACTGGCCTTCCAACTTCTGGATATTTGGCTGAACAACGCCAAACTTATCAATACGGTTGCGGACTACGTTGAATGAGTTGTCAACAGCTGACTGTACCTCTGCACGAAGAGCAGACTCCACCTCAGAATCTGAAGACTGAGTGCTCACCTTACCCTTCATCTGCTGGGTAGCAAACACAGCAGCCAAGGGACGACCATTGGAGTTTTTCTTCCAAGCTTTAACAAACAGAGAGATAAAGTCATCTTGACTAGTCTCCTCTTCCTTCTTGGCCTCTTCCATTGATTTCTTGTAGGCAGCGTCAGTCTTGTGGTCTGCCAAAACATCAACGACGTCAGGCACTGACACCTCAAGAATCACGTTCATACCGCCTTTCAGGTCAAGACCCAGGCCGATCTCCATTTCGCGGCACTGCTTGAATGAATAGATTCCGCAGTACACTTTCTCGTTCATGATTGAGTCGAGGTACTCCTGACCAGCCTCTTCTGTCATAGCTGCTGCCTTGTTTTCATGGTAGCGAGTCACAAAAGAGAAGGAAAGATAGAAGCAGCAAACGAGTATCAGAACGATTGCGACAAATTTTACAATTCCTTTGTTTTGCATTTTGTTTATTATGTTATTTAATTTTATGATTGCTCTATTTAAGCCTGCAAATATACTTATTTTTCTGAATTTACCGAAATTTCTCGCTGAAATTCGTCATTTTTTATTGTTTTCACCTTATTTTTAGCCAACAAATCACCGGATTATGGTCACTTGCGTCCATTTTATCGTCCACTTGACAATTATAAGGCTGTATATCTTTCGAACAAAAAACATGGTCAATCCTGAAAGAAAATGCTTTCTGATTATATGACAAACCAATGCCTCGACCTGTGGCCACAAAGCAGTCCGTCAAGACCTCGCCCATCGTGTGGCGAGAATAGGAAATAGGATTATCGTTAAAATCGCCACAAACGATGACCGGATGATTAGCATGCTCTTCCACATAGTCTCTGACAGCTCTTATCTGACCGGCTCTCTTGGCATTAGCCTCTGCCAGTTTCACCAACAACAGGGCCGATTCTGTCCGCAAAGAATCACGGGGCATTTCTCCCTTGATGATTTGCCTATATTGCTTTCGATCCTCTGTGGACAAATGGCAACTTTCAAAATGGTTATTCAGAACTATAAGCGTATCCTCTCCCACCTTGAGCCACCAGGCTGCACTACCATTGGCCAACGAAGAATAGTCTATTCGTTCACGCTTTACAATCGGAAATCGCGTATGAATGCCCAATGCATTGAGTGTTAACTCGTTATTTGCGAGAACGAGAGTATCGTTATAAGGCCATATCTTAGCATACTCACGAAGCACGTAACGTCTCCAAGTATCGGCATCTTCCTGTAAACAAACTATATCAGCTTGTTGTTCCTGCAGATAGTCACGCACCTTCTCAAAACCATTTTCATACTTATAATTCCCACCATAGGAACACACATTATACGATACCAGTTTGATAGCACCTTCCGGAATCTCTTGGGAGGTATGAAGAGGCATATATATAGATATAGGTACGTACGCGAGAATGAAACCCACAAAAGGCACCCAGACTCTTGTCCATTTAAAAATCAGCCAGAACAGCAAGAAAGCCATGTTTACCAGCAAGAAGAAAGGAAAGGTCATACCAACTGTTGACAACATCGGATGGTCTGTAGGATTCAGATGATCACTATAGCCCACCAACAGCATCACAATAACAGTGGCCACATTGGCCCCTGTCAGCATTTGGATTGTAAACTTTTTCAACTGCTTAATCACCTCGGTCTATACGAATTTAGTTTTTTCGGCTTTGGTCGAAAAGCTTTTGCTTCTCTTCCTTCGTCAGACTGTCGTAACCACTCTTGCGAATTTTATCGAGTATAGCATCTATCTCCTCTTGGTTCTGACGCTTACGGGCATTATACTCCTCATCCGTCTCACGCTGTTGATGGGTTGGCTCAGCCTTCATCCTATTGTTTCGCTGACGCTCGTCAAACTTACGCTTCATGTTATCGAAGAACTCCTGCCCATGACTGCGACCAAATCGCTGGCTGGAGTCTGGATGATTCCTCCAATAACGAATCAACAGGAAACCAAAGAGCATACCACCCAAGTGAGCCATGTGAGCCACTCCATCGCCAGGACCGCTCATGGCTGAGAACAATTCTATGGCAATATATCCCGCAATAAGCCACTTAGCCTTGATGGGGAATGGGAAGGGAATGATAAATAATCTCTCATTAGGGAATATCATACCGAAGGCCAACAAGATACCATAAACAGCACCCGAAGCTCCAATGGTCGTCCAGAGATTAATATAAGCATCTGTCGTCATCTGCACACCACCAGCATTGACATACTGATAAGCAGACATTCCCTGAATGGAATAGTCGGCATACTGCACTACCTCCTGAATAATACCAGCGCCCACGCCGCATACAATGTAATAAAAAAAGAATTTTTTAGGACCCCAAACTCTTTCTATCACACTTCCGAACATCCACAGGGCAAACATATTAAATAATATATGTGTAAACCCTCCATGCAGGAACATATAAGTAATAAACTGATAGAACCGAAAGTCGCTGGCCAAGAAAAAATGCAGGCCAAACATGGAGGTCAGATCTATGCCACTGCGCTCAAGAACATAGGTAGCTATAAACGCCAAAACATTGACGATAAGCAAATTCTTGGTCATTGTAGGTATATTGTTCATCTCACTATTTTCTGATTTATGAATTTTCAATTATTTGATTCCACGATTTCTCGCTTTTCGGGCACAAAATTACTAAAAATATCTGTTTTTTTGCACGTTTTTGGGCCAATACACATTTTTTTTTCGTTAAAACGCAATTTTTTTTTGATTTTTGTTTGTCATTTAGCAACTTTGTCTTATATTTGCGTCAGAATTTTCGCTTTTATCTATTAATAATTCATTTAAAAACAACAAAATTATGAACAAGACAGAATTAATTGACAAGATTGCAGCTGGTGCAGACCTGACTAAAGTTGATGCAAAAAAGGCTCTCGATGCCACAGTTGAAGCAATCAAGGGTGCTCTGAAGAAGGGCGAGAAGGTTCAGCTCGTAGGTTTCGGTACATTTGATGTAGTTAAGAAGCCCGCTCGTGAAGGTATTAACCCCGCTACCAAGCAGAAGATTAAGATTGCTGCCAAGAAGGTTGCTAAGTTCAAGGCTGGTGCTGAACTCGCCGACGCTGTTAACAAGTAATCCTTGTCAATAAAAAATCAAAAAGAAAGGCTTCATCGATTTGATGAAGCCTTCTTTATTAATGAATGTGCAGTGAAACTTTTCACTTTTCACTCTTCACTTTACTGGGGCTGTTTGCCAATGTAGGCCAAGATACCACCATCAACATAGAGTATATGACCATTGACAGCGTCAGAGGCATGAGAAGCCAGGAAGACTGCGGGGCCACCCAACTCAGAAGGATCGAGCCAACGGCCTGCGGGAGTCTTGGCGCAGATGAAACTGTCAAATGGGTGACGGCTTCCGTCTGGCTGACGTTCACGAAGAGGAGCGGTCTGAGGTGTAGCGATGTAGCCCGGGCCAATACCGTTACACTGAATGTTGTACTCACCATACTCTGAGCAGATGTTGCGGGTCAGCATCTTTAAGCCACCCTTCGCAGCAGCGTAGGCAGAAACGGTCTCACGACCCAGTTCCGACATCATCGAGCAGATATTGATAATCTTACCCTCCTTACGCTCCATCATCTCAGGGATAACAGCACTAGCTACTATGAAAGGAGCTACCAAATCGACGTCAATGACCTGCTGGAACTCTGCACGCTTCATCTCATGCATAGGAATGCGCTTGATGATACCAGCGTTGTTCACCAAAATGTCAATCTGACCAACCTCAGCGTGAATCTTCTCAACGAGAGCCTTCACGTCATCCTCCTTCGTTACGTCACATACGTAGCCGTGTACATTCGTAATACCAGCCTCCTTGTAGTTAGCCAGACCACGCTCCAAAGCAGCCTCGTTGATGTCGTTGAAGATAATGTTCTTAATACCAGCGGCTACAAATGCCTTTGCAATGTTAAAGCCGATTCCGTAAGATGCACCAGTAATCCAGGCATTCTTACCTTCCAATGAAAATGGATTTGCCATAATAGTTTTGTTTTTATTTTAAATCAGTAATTTGAAAAAAATCTTGATCTCCGTAATCCAGGTTCTCACCACCCATCCCCCAGATGAAGGTGTAGTTGTGAGTAGCAGCAGCTGAGTGAATGCTCCATTCAGGCGAAAGCACAGCCTGTTCACCACGCATCCAGATGTGGCGTGTCTCCTGCGGTTCTCCCATCAGGTGGCACACAGCCTGGTCCTCAGGCAATTCAAAATAGAAATAGGCTTCCATGCGACGCGAATGGACATGAGCAGGCATAGTGTTCCACACAGAACCTGGAGCCAACTCTGTCATACCCATCTGCAACTGACAGGTTGGTAGCACCTGATTGACCAGCATCTTATTGATATCGCGCTCGTTCGACATCTCCAACGAGCCCATGTGGGCTACCACCGCATTCTGTTTATTCACCTTTTTACAAGGATAGGACATGTGAGCCGTTGCCGAGTTAAAGTAGAACTTGGCAGGCTTTTCTGCATCTTTTGAGCAGAAAACCACCTCGCGGTCACCACTACCTATATATAATGCCTCCTTATAGTCCAAGTCAAACACCTCATCACCAACCTTGATGCAGCCAGCACCACCCACATTATATACACCCACCTCACGACGTTGGGTAAAGCAGGGGGCCTTCAATGGGTCAATAGCTTCCAATGTCAGCGCTTCCATCACAGGCATGGCACCTCCCACTACGATGCGATCGTACATGGAATAAACCATATTCACCTCATCCTTGGCAAACAGATTCTCAATGAGGAAATCGCGGCGTAAACGCTGGGTGTCGTAGTGCTTCACATCCTCTGGATGAGCCGCATAGCGTATCTCATAATTTGTCTTCATATCAAGTCTTGATTCGTTTTAGTTCGTTTCCAATTTGCAAAGATAACATTTTTTTCCGAACTACCAACATAATTGCCTTAGTTTTAATTTAGATTAATAATTAAAGGAACAGAATGACTCAACTACAAGTATTAATTGTCACAATTGCTACCATTAAGTCTCGCAATTGCTACTATTAAGTCTCGCAATTATTAGTATTAATGTACGGGAACCATGCCGTTGTTTATTCCGTTTACGATGGTTGTCTCACCCACGCCCCATAACAAAAACGTAAAAGAGCGACCTCGGATTGAAATCACTCTTTTTACGTTGTCCAAGGCGGATTCGAACCACCACAAACAGAACCAAAACCTGTTGTGCTACCATTACACCATTGGACAATCGCACAAATACGGATGCAAAGGTAATCATTTTCTGGCATACAGCCAAAAAATTTAATTAGAAATTAGGAATTAGTAATTAGAAATTATGATTACCTTACAAGCCTTATGTGTTATCTGACGATGAGCAGATAGTAGTTCTTCTTACCCTTTTGGGCCAGCAGATACTTACCGTCAATGAGGTCTTCGGCAGTGACAGGACGATTCTGGTCAGTCAGCTTCTCCTTATTCAGCGATACGCCACCACCCTGCACCATCTTACGCATCTCACCCTTCGAAGGGAACACGGGAGCTACTGTAGTGAACAGCTCGATAGCGGGCTGACCCAATTGGTCCTTAGAAACCTCAAACTGAGGCACACCGTCAAACACATCAAGGAATGTCTGCTCGTCAAGTTTCTCCAATCCCTCTTTGGTTGACTTACCAAACAGGAGGTTTGAGGCTTCAATAGCAGCATCAAGGGCTTCCTGAGAGTGTACCATCACAGTTACCTCCTCAGCCAGACGCTTCTGCAGTACACGACGACCAGGATCCTGCTTGTGCTCTTCTACGAGGGCATCAATAACCTCCTTTTCCAAAGAAGTAAAAATCTTAATATACTTCTCAGCATCGTCGTCGCTGACGTTGAGCCAGAACTGATAGAACTTATATGGTGTAGTACGCTTGGGGTCAAGCCAGATATTTCCAGACTCTGTCTTACCAAACTTCTTACCGTCGCTCTTGGTAATCAGCGGACAGGTCAGGGCAAAGGCTTCGTTCTCATAGCCCAAGGTACGACGGATCAGTTCCGTTCCAGTAGTAATGTTACCCCACTGGTCGTTACCGCCTAACTGCAACTTACAGTTCTTGTGCTGATAGAGATAGAGGAAATCGTAGCCCTGCAGGAGCTGGTAGGTGAACTCTGTGAAACTGAGACCATCGCGAGCCGTTCCGTTCAAACGCTGCTGCACGCTGTCCTTTGCCATCATGTAGTTGACGGTGATGTGTTTACCCACTTCACGGGCAAAGTCCAGGAAAGTGAAGTCTTTCATCCAGTCGTAATTGTTCACCATCTCAGCAGCATTAGCATCCTTAGACTCAAAGTCCAGGAACTTAGAAACTTGTGCTTTGATGCACTCTTGGTTATGACGAAGGGTCTCCTCGTTCAGCAGATTGCGCTCCTGAGACTTACCCGAGGGGTCACCAATCATACCAGTAGCACCTCCCACCAGAATGATGGGCTTATGACCACAGCGCTGCAAGTGGCGCAACATCATGATGCCACAAAGGTGACCGATATGAAGAGAATCAGCCGTGGGGTCGGTACCCAGATAGGCCGTAACCATTTCTTTCTGGAGCAGTTCTTCCGTGCCGGGCATCATCTGAGCCAGCATTCCGCGCCATTTCAGTTCTTCAACAAAGTTTTTCATATTCTATATTATATTTATTTTCAATATTATAAGTCCCTACGGCACCGGGTCGTAGCCTGAACCTCCCCAGGGGTTGCACCTCAAGATGCGCCAGATAGCGAGATAGAGTCCCTTAATCGGCCCATGCTTTATCAATGCTTGGCGGGCATACTCACTACAGGTAGGAGTAAATCGGCATGAGGGGCCCAGCAATGGAGAGATGACCAACTGATAGAAGCGGATGGGCAACAACAACAGCCAGACAATGCTTTGTGACAACAGATGGACTATTGTTCTCATTTGCCACTCCCCCGCTTTTCGTTTCTTTCGCCTATTCGCTGCATCAGCAATACCAGTTTCCGTTCGACGGACGAAGAAGGTTCATGCTGGTCAGATAGCCATACACAGGCTATCAGTAATTGCTGGGTGTCAGACAGTGAATTTGTCAGCAGTTCCTTATGACGACGATAGCTTTCACGAATCTGCCGTTTCACTCTATTGCGATCAACAGCATGCTTGAAATGCTTCTTGGGAACACTTATCAGCAACTGTACCGAAGCTTCATCTTCCCTGCGTTCTCTCGTCATATAGACCACTCGTAAGGGGAAAGCCGCCATGGAGTGGCTGCATCCTCCGCCGAAGAGCATCTCTATCAGCTGCCTGCTGACCATGCGCTCTTGTTTGGGAAACGATGAACGCCCAGCGTTGAGCATATCTCCTTTATCCTTGTTTCTCCAACAGGTAGTGCTGCAAGGCACTTGTCATAGAAGGATACTTTTCCGAAGGAGCCTCAAGGTCGAGACGCAGTCCTGCATCCTTCACAGCCTTCGCTGTAGCAGGACCGAAGGTGGCAACGGCAATCTCCCCTTGATTGAAGTTAGGAAAGTTCTTGGTAAGTGATTCTATACCAGAGGGACTGAAGAAAATCAGCATATCGTAGTCGAATTTCTTCACCTCCTCTGGGGTGAAGTCATTGCTAACAGTGCGATACATGACACATTCACGATGAACAAGTTTCTTGGCATCAAGCATTTTGGCAATACTGTCATTGTGAACATCGCTCATGGGCACAAGATATTTCTCCGTCTTATGCTTAGCCATCGTAGGAATCAAGTCGTCAATCTTACCAGTCGTACCAAAGAACACTTTACGCTTACGGTACTGGACATATTTCTGGATATAGAGTGATATGGTCTCTGTAACACAGAAATACTTCATATCTTCTGGAATGTTGATACGCATCTCCTTAGCCAGCGTGAAATAGTTGTCAATAGCATGGCGAGATGTGAAAACTACGGCAGTATAGTCAAGGATGTTAACCTTCTGCGCACGAAACTCTTTTGCTGTTATCCCTTCCACCTTGATAAAAGGACGGAATACGAGTTCAACTCCATATTTTGATGCAATATCATAATACGGTGACTTCTCACTAGATGGTTTTGGTTGTGAAACCAAGATTTTCTTTATCATCGATGTCCTAAAAATTTATTTTCAACATGTTCGCCGTAGCGTTCAAAATACTCCATACAAAAAGTAAAGGAACGATTTCGAGCGCACAAAAGTACAAAATAATTTGCAATTTAACGACATTTCGACTAAAAAAGATGATAAAGCACTTGTAAAATGTCAGTATTTTAATGATTGTCAACACAACAAGAACATAAACGGAAGCACTTGCAACGGAAATATCGAAATATCCGTTTATCATCATAATAGGGAACATCAGGATACCCTCAACGGAGGAAATGAACAGGAAAGAGCGCATCCATTGTTTGTTTCTTTTACTATCAAATAGAACCAGATTGACTATTGTGTAAAGCATAGCTTTCAACAAATAGTAACCCATTATGATGCCCCAATATATCAAGATCAGATAATAGGGAGAACGGAGAATGTAGGTTTCTCCTATATAATATAAGGTGTAAAAATAGAAAAGCAGCGAAATCAGCAAACTTGCCAACATGACCAGGAAGAACTGGAAGCGAAACTCTACAGCGGTTTCCGATATTTCTGATGACACATCACGGGAGAAGTAGAAGAAAGACTTGAACTGGTGCAACAAGAAATCCTTCACACTGGAAAAGGCAACCACAATCATGATAAAGCATAGCAATAGCAGGCCTGTCATCAGATTGTCGGCATGAACAGTATAAGGGACGGGGTCACCCGCAATGCCATTTCGACCGCCTTGTAATTCTGGGTGAAAGAGAGTGTCCTTTGAAAAGAAGCCCTCACGGTAATATTGCGGGATATCGACATCCAGCATATTGTGCCCTCTGTCATGTCCTGGCAAATGAAGCGTATCGGGCCTGTCGCTCCAATGAATCTCACCGGGCTTGAAATGCGCCTGGATGATAGAGTCCTGTTGGGCAGGAGTGGCATCACGAGGCAACCACTTCAACACCTGTGCTGGAGTAAGTTGGCGGTAGGTGGCAACTACCGAATCACCTCCCACCGCCGTAGATTGCTGTTGTATGCTGTCTGTAACTATCAACTCTTACAAGGCAAATTCACGCTTTATATCCTCTACTCGGTCCAGTTTCTCCCAAGTAAAGAGTTCTACGTCAATGGTCTTCGTCTCGTGATAACGGCTGGTAAAGGTTTTCCTGACGACCTTATTCTGACGCCCCATGTGTCCATAGGCAGCCGTTTCCAAATACATAGGCTGACGCAGTTTCAAGGTTCTCTCAATAGCCTTCGGGCGCAAATCGAACAACTTTTCTATGCGTTTAGCTATCTCACCGTCTGTCATGTTCACACGGCTACGGCCATAGGTATTGACATAGATATTCATGGGCTTGGCCACACCGATGGCATAGCTGATCTGTACCAGCATCTCGTCGGCCACTCCTGCGGCCACCATATTCTTGGCAATATGGCGGGCAGCATAGGCAGCAGAGCGATCTACCTTTGAAGAATCCTTGCCAGAGAAAGCGCCGCCACCGTGGGCACCCTTTCCCCCATAGGTATCGACAATAATCTTACGGCCTGTCAAGCCCGTATCTCCATGAGGGCCGCCAATGACGAACTTACCCGTCGGGTTGACATAGTACTTAATGTCGTCGCCAAAGAGGGCGAGCACCTTCTGTGAATGTATCTTCGACTTAACACGTGGTATCAAGATGTTGATAACATCCTCGCGAATCTTGGCCAGCATGCGCTCATCATCGCTGTCAAACTCATCGTGCTGGGTAGATACAACGATGGTATCAATGCGCTCTGGGATGCCGGCATCGCTGTACTGGATAGTCACCTGGCTCTTTGAGTCTGGGCGCAGATAAGTCATCTCCCTACCCTCTTTGCGTATCTCAGCCAACGTTTGCATGATCAGGTGAGCCAAATCGAGCGAAACGGGCATCAGGCTCTCCGTCTCGTTGGTGGCATAGCCGAACATCATGCCCTGGTCGCCTGCACCCTGCTCGTCTTCATCGCCATTATCCACACCGCGATTGATGTCCTCACTCTGCTCATGGATAGCAGTCAGGATACCACAGGAATTGCCATCAAACTGGTATTCTGCCTTGGTATAACCTATTCTCTTGATTGTATTACGAGCAATGGTCTGCAAGTCGATATAGACCTCACTCCTTACCTCGCCCATAATAACAACCTGCCCGGTGGTAACAAACGACTCGCAAGCCACACGGGCATGTTCGTCGTAAGCCAGGAACTGGTCTAAGATGGCGTCACTTATCTGATCGGCCACCTTATCGGGATGGCCCTCTGAAACTGATTCTGATGAAAACAAATATGACATAGTTACGAATTTTGCGTGCAAAGGTACAAAAAAAATTAGAAATTAGAAATTAGGAATTAGAAATTATGATTTGTTTAATTGCCGATCGTATCATTGAACAGCCTCTGCGCTTGGCAGTAATCACAATTACTAATTCCTAATTTCTAATTCCTAATTCTTGGTTTACTTCTTCACCAGGTCAGGAGTCATAATCACCTCAATGTGATTACCACTCTTCAGCAACTGGTTAAGGAAGTCGCGAACAGAATCTACGGTCAGAGCCTCAACGGTCTTCTTGTAATCGGTATGGAAATCAAGACCATATTCCTTAAAGACATTGATGGTGTTGATCCAGTAGCTATTCTTCTTGGCATCGATGTCAGCCTGCTTCAGCATAAAGTCCTTCACCTTCTGCAACTGGTCGGCATCTACCTTCTTGGTCATGCTCTGGATACCCTCGTGAAGCAGACGAACAGCCAGCTCCGACTTGTCAGGATTCATAGGACAGTAAGCCTGCAACATTGCCTTGGGCTGCTTAGAACCTGTTGAGAAGTAGCCGGCAGCACCACAAGAGTAGGCAGCGCTCTCATCCTCACGGATAGTCTTCAGGTAAATCATAGAGAGAATCTGTCCGACAGCGTCAATCTTCACATTGTTCTCCAGGGTGTAAGGCATATCGGCATACCACATCTCACGGGCTGTAGCCTTTGGCGACTCAGTCTTCACCTTGAACTGGTTAACAACCTTACCCTTGGCAAAGGTCATTACCTCTTTGAAGTCCTCAGCCTTCTTCTTAGTAGCAGGCAGCGAGGCGATGTACTGTTCGATGAGCGGACGGATGGTCTGCTCGTCGAAGTTACCAGCAATCACGAAGGTGAACTGACCGGCATTCTGGTAGCGCTCCTTTGCAATCTGCAGGATACGGTCGTAGTTGATGTCCTTGATGTCCTCCAACTGAGGATTGTTGAAGCGAGGATTATGACCATAGGTGGTAGTAGCCACTGAGTCAGAGAATACTGCGTCAGGCGACAGCGACTTGTTCTTCAGGGCCATGTCAAGCTGAGTCAGCAGGTTCTGGAACTGCTTGTCGTCCTTCTTCACGTTGGTGAAGTAGAGGTATGACATCTGGAACATGGTCTCGACATCCTTCGGAGTAGAGTGGGCATTCAGGTATTGACGGGTATAAGCCAGTCTGAGGTCGGCATTCACCTCCTTACCAGCCAGTGCTTTCTGCAATTCTGTGCTGGAGAAATTGCCAAGTCCGCTCAGACCGATGACAGTGTCAAACAACTTCAGGTTGGTATAGTCAGCCTCGCCATAGAGTGACTGACCGCCCTTTGAGAAGGCCTGCATCTGAATCTCGTCGTCCTTGAAGTCAGTCTTCTTCAAGATAACGGTAGCACCGTTAGAGAGCTGCAACTCCTTATAGCCGAAGGTCTTGTTCTCGCTCTCCTTTGTAATCTTACCCTTCTTGATCTTTGAAACATCCAGCAGAGGCTCGTCCTTCACATTATCCACGTATGCCTCCAGCTTCTCTGCACGTGCTGCAGCGATGGCAGCGGCCATATCCTTCTCGGTCGGGTGAACCTTACCATCCTTGTCCTGAGCCATGATCATGACAACAAGGTTGCTGTCTGTCGGGCTAATCAACTCGGGCAGCATCTGGTTGATGGCCTGAACGGGAATGTTGGGGGCAATCTGCTGCATGGTCTGATAGAGCACGTCCAATGGTGGGATAGGCTCGTTGGTCAGATAGTGGTCGCGATAGGCATCGCCGAATTCGTCGTTCTTACGCTTGTCGCGGTTGGTATAGCGTTTCTCCAAACCACTCAGATAGTCGGCCTTGGCACGCTCATACTCCGTAGCGGTGAATCCGAACTCACGGGCACGTTTGGCCTCGCGGTAGAGCACCTGCAGGGTCTCCATCTCCTTACCCTCCTTGGGAATACCAATCAGCTCGAAGCAGTCCTTGGTACTTGAGAGCAGATATTGGCTGTCGTCAGCAAATCCCTGGAAGAAGGGGCAGGCAGCGTCCTGCGTCATCTCTGACAGGCGCTGGTTAATCATCTGCGAAATCACGTTGACGGCATAGTCCTGAATGAGATAAGCCATGCTGGCCTTCTCCTCGGGCTTGGTAGCCTCGTGCTTCATCATCACGAAGACGTTAGCCATCTGCATCTCCTTGTCGGTCTCATAGACATAGATAGCCTCCTTGTTGTCGGGAACGGCCTCAGCCACCACCTTGGGAGCCTTAGGATCGACCTTGATACCGGCGAAGAGTTCCTTGATCTTAGCCTCCATGTGGTCAACATCGACGTCACCCACTACGATGATGGCCTGGTTGTCGGGACGATACCACTTCTGGTAGTAGGCACGGAGAGTCTTGGGCTTGAAGCTGTCGATAACACTCATCAGACCGATGGGCAGACGCACGCCATACTTAGAGCCGGGATATACCTTAGGCAGGGCACGCTGGAGCATACGCTGCGAAGGACCCTCGCCCAGTCGCCACTCGTTATGAACCACGTCGCGCTCCTTGTCAATCTCGTCGGGCTCCAGAGCCAAGCCGTTCGACCAGTCTTTCAGAATGAGCAGACAGGAGTCGAGGGCTGTGGCGCGCTTGGTGGGCACGTTGCAGACGCGATAAACCGTCTGGTCGATAGAGGTATAGGCATTCAGGTCGCTACCGAACTCTACGCCCAGTGAACGACAGAACTCAATGATGCCATTACCCTTGAAATGCTCAGAGCCGTTGAAGGCCATGTGCTCCAGGAAGTGGGCAAGACCACGCTGCGACTCGTCCTCATTAATAGAGCCTACACGCTGGGCAATATAAAAATTGGCAACGTGTTCGGGATACTCGTTGTGACGGATGTAATAGGTCAATCCGTTGTCCAGTTTACCAATGCGTACGGCAGGGTCAACAGGGATGGGTGGCATCTGCATAGGCTGAGCCACCATAGCGGTTGTGCCTAACAGCATCAACACTGCTACAAAAAGTTTTCTCAGTTTCATCGTTTTTGAATATAGTTAGTTGAATAATTAATGATTGCACGTTTTGACGTACAAAGTTACGTAAAAACTACACGCATTGTACTAAAACGTTCCGATTATTAATATTTTTTATCATTCAATCGTATCAACACTACTTCTCAGACCTGCAATAAAAAATGCGATGAATCAAGGAAAACATAAAAAAGGTGCCTTGACTAATGCCAAAGCACCTTTTAAAATTATAAGTAAGTTCCTAATTAGTTGGTCTTACCGTTCAATGAGTAAATGTAAGCAGCACCCTTGCCTTGGGTTTCGCGCGTGTCCTTATACTTAGTCACCGGTCCATAGATGACAACCACGTCGCCTACCTTAATCTGCGGATCGGCCTCAGTCCATTTGCGACCGCCCAGATAGTTCACCTGATAGGCCTCGAAATCCTTCAGGTAGTCTCCGGCTTTCGTACCGTCGCTGGAAATCCAGAATGAACCATTGCCATAAGCGGGGTCAAAACCGGTCTTCACCAACTCAGACACGATGCCCTTCACATAGACTGCATCGGTACCGCCACCGTCGATGTAGGCAATAGCCTCTTCAGGGGTGAATGGATTGCTCTTGGTACCAGGATCATTGGATCCCTTCTTCAGGGCGTAGATATATACGTTGCCCGAGAACTCAGGTGTCGTTTCCTTGTAGTTAACCAGCTTGCCGGTAATAATAACCTCGTCGCCAACCTTAATCTGGTCTTCGGATGTGAACTTGGCATTGTCCAGGAAGAAGGAGCGGTAGCAGGTAATGGCATTCTCGTCGGTTCCATCGTCAGAGATATTGAACGTTGCATTGCCATAAGAACCGGTATCGATACTTGAAATGGACGAAATAACGCCCTTGGCATAGTAGATGACGCCATCGGTTGTCGGGCCAATAGCCTTACACTTGGCAATAGCCTCGGCTACATTGAACGGATCATCGGGGTTCTCACCATGAGGCAGTACGTTAGCAGCCTGCTTAACAGTCAGAGTAACCTTAGAAGAAGCTACATCGCTGCTGCAAGCAAAAGTGATGACTGCCGAACGGCCAGCACCATCATTAGCATCAACAGCAAACTTCACGAATGCAGTATCGGCAGGATTAGGCACTACGGCAGTAGGCGTACCCTTCTTAACGGTTGTCGTCTTATAACGAAGCCAATTGCAATCATCGGGAACAGTCGTTGCCAGGTTGCCCTTGAAGGCCAGCTTCACAGTGAAATCGTCACCCTCCTTCTTAATTTCAGGAGCAGTAACAGGATCCAGAATCTTCACAATAGACTTCTCGATCTCGATAACGGTAACGTCAACCAGCTCGACAGTGGTATTATAGGTAGTCTTAGGACCTTCAATGGTTACAACATCACCCACCTCAATGCCGAGGCTGAGGAAATTCTTCGTAGCGCCATTGGCATCTAGCGTACCATAAATGTAAATCTCGCCAGTACCATCATCCAGATACCAGTTACCATAAGTGGTATTGGCAATATTGGTCACCGTACCCTTTACACGGTAGGTCTTACCATCTGCACCCTCAATCACCTGCTTACAAGTAGCTGTCTCCGCAGCACCCTTCTTACCTTGCACAACATTAATTTCTTGCATCACGCTACCACTTACAAGTTTAAGTGTAGCCGTCTGCATCTTGGTTGACGCTGGGGCAGAAATAACCACTGTGGTCTCACCAGCACTGCCGGTAGCTGGAGAAACTGTCAGCCAAGCAGGTATGTTCTGGATCTCCCAATTTCCAGCAGCCTTCACGGTAAACTCCGTAGAACTGCCATCCTGAGAGAGGGACAGATAGGACGACGACACACGCAGCTCATCCATATAGGCTGCTTCATATTTGTCATTACAACCTACAAGCATGGCGAAAATTGCCATGAAAGACGGAATAATATATTTCAGTTTCATAAAACTTTCTTTTTGAGAATTAATTGAAGATATACTTAATACCTATAGAGGCATACCAGCACTGTCCGAGCGAATGGCTGGGTTTCCAAATATCCACATTGCCATTGACTGCCTTAGGAGTAGAGAATGTGGCATAACCCTGTGAGTCAGCACCCTCATACTTCAGAATACGTCCTGAGTTCAAATCAGGATTCATGTACTTGGCAACGCCCCAGCTTGAGTTGAAGAAGTTCATCACGTTCTTCATGTCGAAGCTAAGTTGCAGTGTGTGCTTGGTCTTGCCGACATTCAGCTTGAAATCGTGCTTGTAGCTGAAGTCAACACGATGTACCCAAGGAGAGTAAACACTGTAAGCCTCGGCATACTCACCCTGATGGCTGCTCAGATAGTCATCCTGATGAACAAAGTCCATAAAACGCTGCTTGTCATCTTCTGAAACGAAACGGAACTCATTATTGGCCACCTGCAGGTCGGTCGGGATGTAAATCAAGTCGTAAGCATTTGCATCCTCTGTGATGTTGTTAGCCAACATATAAGAGTAATTCGCATCACCACGCCATGCCTCATAAACCAACGAATAGTGGTTGTTCGCCTTGTCGTGAATAGTAGCACTGGCAATGAAACGGTCGGGGGTTACGAATGAGGAATTGTGGAGATTTAGGAAATTAGGACCATCCACAGAAGGAATGTTAGAGAATGCTGACGCTGCATTTGAACCAGGCATACCAGTCAGTTCTTTCTGGACAGTATGGGTATAGGCAGCCATCAAGCTCATCCACTCGAACGGCTGAGCATTTACCGTTACGTTAGCAGTAAAGCCATAACCCTTGGAAGTGTTGTCCAATACATAGGCATTAGGCATGGCCCTAACCTTACCTGTTGCATCGGTATAGGTCAACTTATAATCCTGATACAGTGCACGGCTGTCTGAACCATTCAGACGAGCATAGCCTGCAACGTCGCGGATACTCCAGTCTGAAATGCACACCCCATTGACGGTCTTGTTGAAAATACCCTCCACGGTAACAGACAATGGGAATGATACAGGAATCTGATAGTCGATAGCCACAGAGGTCTTCCATACCTGTGGCATCTTAAAGTCAGAATTGACGCCATTGATGGTACCAGATGCCGTACCATCCTCTGGAGTGATGGAGTACGGACCCATAGCCAACTTAGAATCAGTTACCAAGTTACCATTTGTATCGTGTGTGGTAACCCAGTTCAGCAGTTGTTCTCTATTCATTACACCACCAGAGAACTGTGACATGTCAGCTGCTGTACCAACCTTAATTGATGACCATCCACCAACAAACTGATACATATTAGCATTCGAAGGCATGTTTGTGAAGAACACGAGAGGCAGACGTCCCAAGAAGAGGCCCGTACCTCCACGAACCTTCAGGCTCTTATTGCCAAAGACATCCCATGTGAAGCCGACACGAGGAGAAATTGATACGGTAGAGTTAGGCCACTTACCGGTATCTACGCGCTGTCCTGCATAGTCAAGAGCCAAAATGGCATTATTCGTCATCAAGTCATTGTTATTGAAGAACAGACCATCAAAACGAAGACCATAGGTCAACTTGAACTTATTGTTGATTCGCCAGTCATCCTGGGCATAGATACCCAACTGGTTGAAATTAACACGGCATCCAGGATCGAATGCGCCATCATAACCATAGGTCAAGGCTACAACTGAAGGAGCAGCACCTACAAAGAAATCGTTCATGCTGTTATAACGGTAATAGCCATTACCATACTTCATGTATATGTTCTCTGCCATCTGATACTCGTAGCTGATACCACCCGTGATGGTATGGCTGCCAAGATACCATGTAACATCATCCTTAATATTAAAGACTTTGTTGTTGACAGCATTGTTCCAAGTGAAGGGCTCGTATCCCAATGAAATATAAGCGCCTCCGTCTCCGTCCAAGATGTCGATAAAGGGGAAGTTGGAAGAAGGAGACTCACGTTTCTGGTCAATCTTTGAGTAGGTCAGCAGCAACTGGTTAGACAGATTGTCTGTCAGACGGCTATTCAAGTCAAGGGCAAAGGTCTTAACATAATAGTTTGTCTTATACATTGAATTGTTGTAGCTCATCGAATAGAGACCTATTCTTGAATAAGAGATAGAACCCAGTCCACTCGTTGACATGGAAGGTCCCGTCCAGTCGGTACTCTTGGTGTAGTTATAGCGCAGGGCGAGCTTGTGACGGTCTGTGATATTCCAGTCTAAACGAGCCAGAACCTTATAGGTCTCTGTATCGCCCGTCCAGTCTGTATAAGAACCGGGATCGTAGCCATACCTCTCTTTTACAAAGGCGGAAACTGCATCCATGTCGGCTACTGAGACGCGTGACAGATAGTTGTCTGCATCATAGGCACCACCCTCAGAAGGACGCCAACGATTAATGATAGCAGGCGACTTCACCATTTCGCCACTGGCGAAGAAAAACAACTTGTTCTTGATGATAGGACCACCGAATGTAAAACCGTAAGTAGTGGTCTTGCTCCGGTCACGAGCGCCAGGAATTTGCTCTCTCTCAACAGCATCTCCCTGCATGTTCTCGTTCTTGTGATAGATATAAGCGGTGCCCTTGAAAGTATTAGTACCTGACTTAGTAATAGCATTGACACCACCACCGATGAAGTTGGTCTGACGGACATCAAATGGAGAGATAACCACCTGCATTTCCTCAATAGCATCAATAGAAATAGGATTACCATTACCAGGCAACTTATCACTCAGTCCGAAGTTGTTATTGAAGTTGGCACCGTCAACCGTAAAGTTTGTCATTTTACCATTACCACCGGCAAAGCCCATGCTTCCACCGCCACCTTGTCCATAAGGCGAGAGGCGAACCACATCAGTGATGCTACGGTTCACAGTAGGCAGGTTGGAAATCATGGCATTGTTAATGTTGGTAGAAGCACCAGTTCTCTCTGCTGCAAACTTGGAAGCCTTACCGCTGACAACAACCTCTGTCAGCACATTGGCATCCTCTGACAACCAAACATTCAGGTTATAGGTCTCAGCCAGTTCCAGGGTGACACCCTTGACCACTTTGGGTTGATAACCAATATAAGAAATAGTCACTTCATACGGTCCACCTGTACGCATACCTTGAATGGTAAAGTTACCACTGGTATTTGTCACCGCGGTGTAACGGGAACCAGAAGGCTCATGCACTGCAACAATAGTTGCACCAATTACCTCCTCACCTTTCACGTCCTCAAATGTCACCTTACCGGCCATACTTGAGGTAGTGATTTGGGCCATGATGGTCAATGCCGATGTCAGCATCAGAGCCATCAAAAACATCATTTTCTTTCTCATAGAATTGATAATATGTTTATTTAATATTCTTTACGGTTGCAAAATTACTTAAATTTTTCCAAATTCACGTTATAAAAAAGGAAAATCTTACACTTCTTTTTGGCGTGTACCCATACGAGCCTCAACAACATTGACTACATAGTCACCAAGTTTCTCGCACTCGTTAATCAGATCCATGTAGATTGTACCCACTGCATAGGTGTACTGATGATTATTGATGTCACTGATGTTCTGAGATTTGAGTTGATTGCGATAGTTGTTAATCTCATGCTCGATATTGAAAGTACGGTTCACGTCGTACGACTCCTTACGGCCACCCATCAAGCGGTTCATCTGCGAGAGCGACTGGTCGGTAAGTTCCATCATCTGATGGATATGTTCATACTGTTTTTCGTTGAAATGATCCTGCTTGCCATTGTACTTGCGGGAAATCGTGCGTGCCATGTTAAAGCATGCATCACCGATAGACTCCAGCTCAGAAATCTCACGAAGCATAGCGCGAATCTTAGCCTTCGTATCGTCAGAAAGATGGGCGTTGCTGACGGAATCAAGATAATTGGCAATTTCCAGTTCCATATTGTCACTGATACCCTCATACTTCTCAATACGTGAATAAAGTTTATTGAACTCTTCCTCGCTATTCTTATCCTTACTCCGTTCACTTGACGAAAGGTTCAGCAAGTCACGCACCATGTTAAACATACGCTGCATACGGCTTGAGAAAGACTGTATCTCCTTTTGAGCCTCCAGCACGGAAAGCTCAGGAGTCTTCATGAAACCGGCAGTAATAAAGTGCAAACGAAAGTCTTCCTCCTCGTCGACCTTCTTAGGTTTGATGACAGCACAAACCAATTTCTCAATCTGAGGAATAAACCAAATCAGAATCATGGTATTAGCCACGTTGAATGTGGTATGGAAAGCAGCAAGCACAAAACTCAGTTTGGCAGCATTGGCTAGAAATACGCTACTCTCAACAGCGGTCTTGTCCATCGTCACATCATAGCCTACCCATCCGCAAACCATATCGATAAACGGACGGAAGACAAACAATATCCAGATAACACCAAAAACGTTGAAGAACATGTGGGCCAAAGCTGCTCGGCGTGCCTGAGTATTTGCCGAAAGGGCTGCCAGGTTTGAGGTTACGGTAGTTCCAATATTCTCACCCATCACCAAAGCAATACCTTGATAGATAGGCAGGGCACCACTTGAACAGAGTATCATGGTAATAGCCATCACAGCTGCTGACGACTGTACACAGAATGTTAAGATACCACCAAGAACCAGAAAAACCAGGGTGGTCAGGAAAGAGTCTGGGTCAAAAGATGCAAAGAAGTCAAGCAATGCCTGATTCTCGCCCAAGTGCATTTCTGAACCCGTAAGTCGCAATGTTCCCAATCCCAAGAGTAGGAATGACAAACCAAACAAGAAATCACCGATATAGCGATATTTCTTCAAATAAATCAGAATGATACCTATAAAGAAAGCGGGATAAATAGCACTTGTGATGTCAAACGACATACCTGCCGACATAATCCATGCCGTAAGGGTTGTGCCAATGTTAGCACCCATAATGACTGAAATAGCCTGCGCCAGTGTTAACAGGCCGGCATTTACGAACGAGACCGTCATTACTGTCGTTGCCGTTGATGACTGTACTGACGCTGTCACAAGCATACCGGTAAGCATACCCGTAAAGCGGTTGGTGGTCATAGCTCCTAACACATGACGCAACTGCGGACCTGCCATTTTCTGCAGGGCCTCACTCATAGACTTCATACCGAACATCAGCAGAGCCAAAGAGCCTAACAATTTAAAAAATACCCAAATCGACATAGTTTTTTTCTTTTTATGAGTTTTTACTTCTTTATTTCAACTATTATTTATATCTTTGCAGAACAATAACTAAAACATTCTATGGAACAATTAATTAATATCCGCTGCAAAAATAATAAAAAAACTCTAAAAGTGAGCATTGGCAGCACACTTTCTGAAATTTTTTCTCAGTTAGACCTCCAAATGGAGCATGGTCCCGTTAGCGCTAAAGTCAACAATAAAGTTGAGGGAATGCACTATCGCGTATATAAACAGAAAGATATTGAGTTTCTGGACTTACATTCCTCAAGCGGTATACGCGCGTACACGCGTACATTATTTTTTATCTTATGTAAAGCCGCTCACGAATTATATCCCGGCTGCAAGGTAGCCATTGACATTCCTGTCTCCAATGGTTATTTTGTCGATTTGGATCTCGGTCGATCTGTCACCCCTGACGATGTATCTGCTATTCGCCAGCGCATGCAGAAAATTATTGATGCCAAAATGCCTATTCACCGCTATGAGGCTACGACAGAAGAGGCCATGGAGATGTTTCGCGAAGTGGGCTCCATATCAAAGGTGAACTTGCTGGAAAGCTCAGGGCGACTCTACACTACCTATTACGACCTGGATGGTTATAAAGACTATTACTACGGCACTCTGCTAATTAACACCGGCGACATTCATCTGTTCGGACTGGAGTTTTACTATGACGGATTGTTATTGCGCATACCCTCACAAGAGAATCCCTCACAACTGGGAACATTCATCCGCCAGGACAAGATGTTTGAAATCTTCAAGGAGCATCATCGGTGGCAAGATGTCCTTGGCCTGCGTACCATTGGTGACCTTAACAAAGCTATCACCAATGGTCTTTCCTCAAAGTTAATACAAATCAGCGAGGCTCTTCAAGAGAAGAAAATTGCACGGATAGCTGATGAGATAGCCCAACGCAAGGGAATCAAGATAGTACTCATTGCTGGCCCGTCATCTAGTGGTAAAACGACAACCTGCAAACGTCTTTCCGTCCAGTTGGCTGTTAACGGTTTGTATCCCATCGGCATCTCACTCGACGACTATTTCCTAGACCGCGATTTGACTCCTCGTGACGAAAACGGAGACTACGACTTTGAACATCTTCATTCTCTGAACATTCCGCTACTCAACGAGCAGATGAATGCCCTGTTACAAGGTGAAGAGGTAGAACTGCCCCGCTACAATTTCCAAAAAGGAAAGAGTGAGTGGAGTGGCAAGAAACTAAAGCTGGAAGGAAATGAGATTCTGGTGATAGAGGGCATCCATGCACTAAACCCAGAGTTGACGTCGGAAATTCCAGAAAATCAGATTTATCGTGTATATGCTTCTGCACTGACTACGATTCTGCTAGACAACCACAATTACATCCCTACTACAGACAATCGATTGTTGCGTCGTATTATCCGTGATCACAAATACCGAGGTGTTACTGCTCAAGAGACCATTCGTCGCTGGGCATCCGTCCGTAGGGGTGAGAACCGTTGGATATTTCCTTTCCAGGAAAATGCCGATGCCATGTTTAACACCGCTATGCTTTTTGAGTTAGCGGTCATCAAACGTCAGGCAGAACCGTTACTGGAACAAGTAACAGAGAATTGTGAGGAATATGCTGAGGCCTATCGTCTTTTGAAGTTCCTGCGATATATCAAGCCCATTCCAGAAGACCAGATCCCACCCACCTCACTACTTCGTGAGTTCCTTGGCGGATCATCATTTGAGTATTAATTATTATTCCTGTTATTCTTTCTGAAGGACACCTGCGGCCATTAACTCGTCGAAGGTACCTTCCTTAACAACGTGTCCGTTACCTAAGACGATAATACGGTCACACTGACGAATCGTTTCAAGACGATGGGCAATGGTAATACGAGTACACTTCATACTTGCCAAATAATCAGCAACACGCTGTTGCGTCACATTGTCAAGAGCCGATGTTGCCTCATCGAGCAACATGATGTCCGGGCATTGTACTAAAGCACGAGCCAATAAAATGCGTTGTCGCTGACCACCTGATATGCCTCTTCCATCTTCTGTGATATAGGTTTTCATACCGTTTGGCATTCGCTGTATATCCTCAACAAGATCCACCAGTCTGGCAGTTTCCCACGCATCCTCTTCCGTAGCAGCTGGAGCGGTAAAGAGAATATTATCAAGCAAGGTTCCCTCTATCAGTCGTCCGTCCTGCATGACTACCCCCACACAGTTGCGGCGTAAACTCGCCATATTGATTTCGCGCAAGTTGTAATGGTCATAAAATATAGAACCCTCTTCCGGTTTTTCAAAGCCCAGCAGAAGGCGTAACAGCGTACTCTTTCCACAACCTGACGGTCCCACTATGGCCACATATTCACCCTGATGTATACGAAGATTCAACCCATTGAATATCCAAGAAGCATTCTCACTATAACGGAATCGGAGGCCGCTCACCTCAATAGCTCCCTCTACCTTAGTCAGCACGTGTTGTTCATGGGCATCCTCCATGGAAGCTTCAAGAATAGGACGACACATACGAGCTTCCGGCATCACACGACCTATCTGCTTCATGATAACATTCAAATGGTTGATGGTAGAAAGGGCTATACCCAGCACTGCACAATAAGCAATATAGTCAGATAAGCCTAATCCATATTTCCATGCCGCCCACATAGTCACCATCATTGGCAATAATCTTGAAGCATACGACAAGCCGCTGGAGTAGAAATACATGGTGGGTTGGGAAGCACTGTTTACCTCTGAGTCAGCAAACCGTTCTACCCACTGTTGGAAAATACGTTCCTCAGCACCATTGACCCTGATTTTCTGCATTCCTCCTAACATCTCGTACAATAAGCCATACATCCTTGAGCGGTTGGGATTTACTCGTTCCTGAACCTTTCTGGTATAATAATAGTTCAGCAAGCTAAAGAAAAGTACCACAGCCAATACGCCGATACCGATAAATAAGAGAGCTCCACCATAAATGAAGAACTGGATGAACAGAATTACGGAAAATATGGTTGACAGGACGGTTGTTATAATATTCTCCGTCAGCATGCCACTAAATCGAGACAAAGAAAGAACACGGCTTGACAAGTCTGCTGCCTGCCATTGACGGAAGAATGTTGCAGGCAAATGCAACAAACGAGTCATCAGTGCTGTTTGAAGCGTATATTCCACCTTGTCCTTCACACGGAAAACAACGAGACTACGAGTAATATGCAGCATTGCGAGTCCAAAAGCAGCACTGAACAACAGGACTGCTACAGGTAATAATTGTGAGGAGCTGCCTGAAGGAATAACTTCACTAAACACTATCTTTGTTACGTACGGCGTAAACATCGTGAGCAGAACAACGCTAACACAAGCTATAAAGATAGCCCACAAGTCTGCCTTTCCCAGACTTTGCCACGCAAAACGACCTAAATCTCTCAATTTCAACGGTCCAACAGGCAATGGCTGTGTCAGACAGAATGCTTCTGGCTTTAAGATTTGGGGATTAACCTGCTCTCTGCGACCCGTATTGGGATTGATGAAAGTATAGCCGGAAAAACCTGGCATGAGAACGATAGGGATGTCATCTTCAACCGTAAAAGTCAACAAACGCCCCGTCGTATGTTTCCACCATTCCCCTGTCAAAGTAATTTGTCGGAAGAAAACACCCTGACGGATAAAGAGCTTATCCAAACTGGAAACATCCAATTGTCTGCCCTCGTCACTACGAAACTGGCGCAACATGCTACGGCTCACCATTGACATGAAAATATCACCCGCACGACCTACGGCCTTGCGGTTGCCTTCTATTCGGCGCATCAATTGTTCATACATCGGATCCATAGCTCTTGTTCAGTTCATAGTAAATACCATTCTTGTCGGCCATCAGTTCTTCGTGACTGCCACATTGTACCAATTGCCCATAATCCATAACATAGATACGATGGCAAGGCCGCACAGTCTCCATACGATGAGCAATCAGAATGAGCGTAACACCAAGGTTACGTACTGCCTCCATCACCTTCGATTCCGTCGTTACATCAAGTGCAGATGTAGCTTCGTCCATCAGTAACAATGTCGGTTCCTTGGCCAGAGCTGTTGCTATTTCAAGGCGCTGTCGCTGACCACCCGAGAAATTCTGGCCTCCCTTGCTCACCTTACTGTTGTAGGCACCAGCCCTACAGGCAATCTCTTCATGCAATTGAGCATTAGCTGTAGCTGTCACCATGGCGAAGTCCTCAATGGATTTATCCCACATCTTAATATTATCTGCTACAGTGCCTTCAAAGAGGGTGATGTCCTGCCCTACGAAACCCAAACTACCTGTCAGCGTCATACGATCTATTTGACTAACCGGCTTCCCGTCAATCAGCACCTCACCCTCCCAAGGTTCATAGAGCCCAGCTATCAGCATGGCTACTGTGCTCTTGCCACACCCAGACTTACCCACGAAGGCCACCTGCTCGCCAGCCTTGATATGCAGGGACAAATGACTAATCAGCGGAGGCTGGGAACGATCGTAACCGAAGGTAACATCACGCAGTTCTATATCGCCTATCAACTTGGTTATCGCCTCACCCGCCTCAGATATATCCACAACGTCTTTTCCGTCCTCCACAACCGACTTCACATCCAACACTTCCTCTTGTCGTTCCAAGACGGAATGAGCCTTATAAACCTCCTGCATGACAGTGGTCAGTCTAGTGACAGGATAAAACATAGAAGACATAAAGCCCTGTGAAGCCAACAGCATACCAGCTGTCAGTTCACCTTTCAGGATGAACCATGTGCCCAGACAGAGTAGCAAGGCATTGCTCATATGCAAGACAAGGACTGGAACTGCGCTTATCCATATCATCTGACTGGTAGCTACGACACGAGCGTTCAACGCCTCTGTATAGATAGCATCCCAACGCTGATAGAATCCCTGCTCAGCACCAGCAGACTTGATGGTTTCCATGCTACGAAGTCCAGCCATTGTAGCACTCTGCAAATGACGATCTGTCTTCTCCATACTGTGTGCCTTACGTTTCTGATAGTTAGCACTAAACTGAACAGAGACGACGATAGTCAACAAGGCCATTATTTCAACAGCACCCAACTTCCAACTATACATAAACAGCAGGTACGAGAAGATGATAACATTCAGGAACAACACCAGTGCAGGTGCCATATCGAACAACCTTACACCTGTTGTACTGATGCTCATATAGCGTGCCATCAGGTCACCTGCAGAAAAACGGTTGAATGACGATATAGGAAGCCGTAGGACATGCCAGATATAACGAGACTGGCTAATCAGGCTGAAACGCATGTTTAACACGCGACGATGACTATTCAGTACCAACCACGCCACCAGTTCCACTACAAACAACGTTACATAAAATATCATCAAAGGTTCAAACCACTCAGGGTTCTCACCCGTAATAATACTATCAGTATAAACCTGTTGGAATAATGGTGGGAAGAACTCCATACCCAGATTGATGGCATAAAGCAACAGGGTAAGCCAAAGCAACCCAGTGCCCGCCTTCATAAAGCGGTAAAGCAATCCCCATGTTGTCTTCTTCGCCTCCATCCGTTTGTTGTCCTTCGCGCGCAATTAATTAAAAAGGTATTCGTACATCGATCTGCGTCTTGTCTCTGTCAACACATTGCAATAGGTACCAATACCCATATCCACATCTCTCAACTGTCCTGAGGACCAATCGTAAAGGGTGGAGTCGTTTGGATTACAGTTCAATTCAACGATTACCTGCCACGCCGAACCTTTCATATCAAACAAGGCCTCTGCCATAGAGGTGTTTTTCAGCTCACTGACTATTTCGGAAAGTGGGGTCGGATAGCGGTCTACACTGGTAACAACACCCCGAACATACCCTATCTCATCACGGTCTTCACCCATAGGCCATACCTGTGCCTCCATACCTTCACGCAGGCTGTGGTGAGTTTCCATGTTAACATAAGCCACCAACATGGTATGTACCGATTGATTAGGCTTTTCCTCACAGACCACACTGACTAAGGCTTCCAAGGGGACAAACGGCTCACGTTCAGGTTTCGTATGAAGCACTGTACCACTAATAGGACTGATAACCATGCTATCCTTGTTGTCCACCAACACACGAGCCACCAGCTGCCCCTCCTTCAGTGTATCACCTGTATGAACATACATCTTGGTAATGACACCTTCACAATTCATAGTCACATCGTCAGTTCCGTGGTGCGGGAAAATTAGTCCGCTATACTGCACTCTGTCCGTAACGGTACCCAGAATGCCCCACACTACAAAAGCACCTAACAACAACAGAATAGTACAACCTATGAGAAATGGGGAGACGGAGGTCACCCGTACATAGTCGTCCACCTGTCCTGGCGACTCCATCCGTCGTTGACGGCTGCTATTGGAAAACATGCTGTCTTTTTTCACTTAATCACAATTTTACGTCTGTTAATAAACTAGCAGGTTATTGACCGCAAAAATAAATAAAAAAAAGCGAAAGTCCAAAAAAAAGCCAAATTTTTATCATACTCCGGCATTTTCAACTTACATCTTGCATAAAAATACGGGAATCGCCTTGTATCCCGAAAAAAATTACACTTTTATGCCAAAATGTTTGGTAGATAGGTGAATATTTACGACCTTTGCAAACTAAATAGCAAAAACGAACCTATTTAATATATTATGGCTGAATTAGAAGTTAAAGAACTCGAACAGGTTGTTGTTCGCTTCTCAGGTGATTCCGGTGACGGTATGCAGTTAGCTGGAAACATCTTCTCTACGGTCTCAGCTACCGTAGGCAATGGTATTTCAACATTCCCTGACTATCCTGCAGACATTCGCGCCCCGCAAGGTTCTCTGACAGGTGTTTCTGGTTTCCAGGTTCACATCGGTGCCGGCAAGGTTTACACCCCTGGCGATCTGTGCGACGTGCTGGTGGCAATGAACGCTGCCGCCTTGAAGACTCAGTTGAAGTACTCGAAACCTCAGGCAACCATCATTATCGACACCGACTCTTTCGGTCCGAAAGACTTGGAGAAAGCACAGTTCAAGACGGAAGACTATCTGGGCGAATTAGGCATTGATCCCGATCGCGTTATCCAGTGTCCGCTAACCACCATGGTAAAGGACTGCCTGGCTGACACCGGCATGGACAACAAGGCTATTCTCAAGTGTCGTAACATGTTCGCACTGGGTCTGGTATGCTGGTTGTTCGACCGCGATTTAACGCTGGTTGCCAACTTCCTAAAGGAGAAATTCGCCAAGAAACCTGCCATTGCCGAGAACAACATTAAGGTAGTACAGGCTGGCTACGACTACGGTCATAACACCCACTCATCAGCAGTCAACGTCTATCGTATTGAGTCCAAGCACAAGGAGCCAGGACGTTACATGGACATTACAGGTAACAAGGCCACCGCCTATGGTTTCATTGCTGCTGCTGAGAAGGCTGGTTTGAAACTTTATTTGGGTTCCTACCCTATCACCCCTGCCACAGATGTGCTCCACGAGTTGTCCAAGCACAAGTCGCTAGGTGTAACCACTGTTCAGTGCGAGGACGAGATTAGTGGTGCCGCATCTGCCTTAGGTGCTTCCTTTGCCGGAGCACTGGCTGTCACCTCTACTTCCGGCCCTGGTATCTGTCTGAAATCAGAGGCCATGAACCTTGCAGTCATCATGGAACTTCCTTTGGTTGTGCTTGACGTACAGCGTGGCGGACCTGCTACAGGCCTGCCCACCAAGTCCGAACAGACCGACTTGCTGCAAGTGCTCTTCGGACGTAATGGTGAGAGCCCGATGCCTGTATTGGCTGCTACCAGTCCTGCAGACTGCTTCGATGCCGCTTTCCAAGCTTCCAAGATAGCTCTTGAGCACATGACTCCTGTTGTATTGCTCACCGATGCATATATCGCAAATGGTTCCGGTGCTTTCCGTCTGCCTGAGATGGCTAAGCTCGATGCCATTAATCCTCCTTATGTTCCTGAGGAACTGAAAGGCAAGTGGACACCTTATATGCGTGCCGAGAACGGTACCCGCTATTGGGCTGTACCTGGTCGTGAGGGCTTCACCCACATCTTGGGCGGATTGGAGAAAGACTCAGAAACGGGTGCCATCTCTACCAATCCCGAGAACCACGACCTCATGACTCGTCTGCGCCAGCAGAAGATTGCCAACATCCAGGTGCCCGACCTCGACGTGGAGGGCGACGTACAGGATGCCGACCTGCTCGTAGTAGGCTTCGGTTCCACCTATGGTCACCTGCACTCTACGATGGACGAGCTTCGCCAGAAAGGTTACAAGGTTGCCCAAGCCCAGTTCAAGTACTTGAACCCGCTGCCTAAGAATACTGCCCAGGTATTGAAGAAGTACAAGAAGGTGGTAGTGGCTGAGCAGAACATGGGTCAGCTGGCAGCCTATCTGCGCATGAAGGTCGACAATTTTGTACCCTTCCAGTTCAATGAGGTAAAAGGTCAGCCTTTCGTCGTAGAAGAGTTAGTCAACGCATTCGAGGATATCTTGAAGAAGTGAATAGTGATAAGAGAAAAGTGAATAGTTATGGAATATACAGCAAACGATTATAAGAAAGGACAGCCACGTTGGTGTCCTGGATGCGGTGACCACTTTTTCCTGGCATCGTTTCATAAAGCATTAGCAGAAATCGGGGTAGCTCCGCAGGATACCGCCGTTATCTCAGGTATCGGATGTTCGAGCCGTCTGCCCCACTATATGGCCACTTACGGTATGAACACCATCCACGGACGTGCTGCCGCCATTGCTACAGGTGCCAAGGTTGCCAATCCCAACCTGACCGTATGGCAGGTCAGCGGCGATGGCGACGGACTGGCTATTGGTGGTAACCACTTCATCCACGCCAACCGTCGAAACATCAACCTCAACATGATTCTGCTGAACAACCGTATTTACGGTTTGACCAAAGGACAGTATTCTCCCACCTCACCCCGTGGCTTCGTCTCTAAGTCGAGTCCTTATGGAACGGTGGAGGATCCTTTCCGTCCTGCAGAACTTTGTTTTGGAGCCCGCGGACACTTCTTCGCACGTGCCGTTGCCACCGATGCCCAGGGTACCATTGAGATTCTGAAGGCTGCCTATGCACACAAAGGTACTGCTGTCTGCGAGATTCTGCAGAACTGCGTCATCTTCAACGACGGAACCCATGAGGCCGTATATAATAAGGAGGGCCGCAAGAAGAACGCCATCTATGTCAAGCACGGCGAGAAGCTTGTGTTCGGCGAGAACAACGAGTTCGGACTCGTTCAGCAAGGTTTCGGTTTGAAGATTGTTGAAATTGGCAAGGACGGCTACACTATCGACGATGTGTTAGTTCATGATGCCCATTGTGAGGACAACACCTTGCAGTTGAAGCTTGCTCTGATGGGTAATGGCGACGGATTCCCCGTAGCGCTCGGTGTCATCCGCGATGTCGATGCACCCACCTACGACGAGGCCGTTCACGCCCAGATTGCCGAGGTCAGTGCCCAGAAGAAGTACCACAACTTCACAGAGTTGCTGGAGACCAACGACACGTGGGAAGTGAAATAAGCAATTGCAATCTCTAGTTGACAATCATCCCCGACGCACCGCACGTCGGGGATATTTTTTGTGTATTTATACACCTTAGTCGAAAATTAAGCCGTTGTATTGAGGCATCATCCGTTTTCTTTTTTGTACCTTTGCAGCCACGAAAACATAACATAACTGACAACCATGTTCAATAACTACAACGGATTTCATCTCGTACAGTCGTATCACGACTTGCGACACATGCGCAAATACCACCCGTCGAACGCCGTCACGCGATTCATCAAGGTAGTGATTGTCGCATTAGTAACCCTCCTGCTCTGGAACATGCCAACCGAATGGTTCGGCATAGAGAACCTGACCATTATCCAGCAGCGCGTGATTGCCATTTTTGCCTTTGCCACACTGATGTGGATTCTGGAGATAGTCTCCTCGTGGGCTACGTCAATTGCTATCATCGTGCTCATGTTGCTGTTCTGCACGGATAGCGGCATATCACCCATGGTAAACGAGGAAGAGGTGGGCAAACTGCTATCGTACAAGGGTGTGATGGCTTGTTTTGCAGACCCCGTCATCATGCTGTTCATCGGCGGTTTCGTACTGGCTATTGCTGCCACGAAGACAGGTCTTGATGCCCAGTTAGCCAAAGTGCTGTTGCGCCCGTTCGGCACGAAGAGCGAAATGGTGTTGCTGGGATTCCTGCTGGTCACTGGATTGTTCTCCATGTTCGTATCAAACACGGCAACAGCAGCGATGATGCTGACATTCCTCACCCCAGTATTCCGTCAGCTGCCTCCTGAGGGTAAAGGCCGTATCGCTCTGGCTATGTCTATCCCAGTAGCTGCCAACCTGGGCGGTATGGGTACCCCTATCGGCACACCTCCCAACAACATTGCGCTAAAATACCTGAACGACCCTGAGGGTTTGAACCTCGGTCTGGGCTTTGGACAGTGGATGATGTTCATGTTCCCACTTGTTGTCGTACTGCTGTTTATCAGCTGGCGCCTGTTGCTGAAGTTCTTCCCCTTCAGCCAGAAGACCATAGAACTGAATATTGACGGGGGCATGCAGAAAGGTTTCCATTCGTGGGTGGTTATCGCCACGTTTATCCTTACTGTAGCACTCTGGCTATCTGACCGCTTTACAGGCATCAATGCCAATACAGTAGCGATGGTTCCGTTCTGTATCTTTGCACTGACGGGTGTCATCAACAAGCGCGACCTGGAGCAAATCAACTGGAGTGTCATCTGGATGGTGGCAGGCGGTTTTGCACTAGGCTATGGACTGAACGCCTCCGGACTGGCTGCCAACGCCGTGGAGAGCATCCCCTTCGGTGAATTCTCGCCCCTGCTCATCCTGCTCATGGGTGGAGCCATCTGCTATATTCTTTCCAACTTCATCTCCAACTCGGCTACAGCAGCCCTGCTCATGCCAATCCTGGCAGTAGTATGTGGAGCTATGGGCGACAAGCTGGCACCTATCGGTGGCACAGGCACTATACTTATCGGTGTGGCTATTGCAGCATCCAGCGCCATGATTCTGCCCATCTCTACCCCACCAAACGCACTGGCTTTCGCTACAGGCTATGTTCAGCAGAAGGAAATGTCGAAGATTGGCATCATCATGGGTTTCATCTCTATGGTGCTCGGATTCGGACTGGTATATCTGATGGGTATCCTCCACATCCTATAACAACCTTTTCAGACTTTCGATAAAAAAACTTCAGGGCTGTCGGAACGCCATCCGACAGCCCTTGAAGCAACAAAACAAACTACTAATGATATTACTACTAAAACAAATCTTACTAACTATTTAATCCTAAACCAAAATATATTGTTTCAAAACTCCCGTTTTTTCACGTTGCAAAGATACAACTTAAAATCCTAACATATTATATGTTTTGTTTCACGGTTTTTATTTTTTGTATCATCATATTCAAAACATGCATTATTTTACTATTTTGATAGTTGTAACTCTCCTTACGACTAAACATCTTTGTGTGTCTTCCAAAAGGGAATGCCTCCCATGCTATTTTATATTTTGAAGTTTGGTATGTCCGTTCGCAAGTTACGAATACACGTTTGCAAGTTGCGTATGTGTATTCCTAACTTGCGAACATAACTTTTCTGCCGATAGAAATAAAAGAATAATATAACTATCGAAACCTACTTGTTAAAAAACTCTTAAAAAATTTGTATATATCGCAGAAAAACCTTATTTTTGCAACGCATAGTGCGTAGAGGCCAATCGTAAACCACGAATATGGTAAGCGCACAAAAACGCTAAGACATAACATTTACAACTTAATTTATAAACTAAAACATTTATGCTTATGAAGAAAATTTTTACTCTAATTGCTGCAGCGTTTGTGTCGCTGAGTGTTAACGCACAAGAAACGACCAAGGTTTATTCTGTTAGCCAAGGCAACTTTAACACCACAGATGGTTGGCAGTATGTCCAAGTAAAGGAAGGCGATAAGGCGTATGCCAATTTTGAAATCCTATCATCGCCTAACAATTTTGACATATACGAAAATGATAGAGAAGCTTGTGCAGGTCATCCGGAAAAGACTCCGACTTTTGACAAGACAAAAAAACTGGCAGACGCATGGTGGTGGCAACTTAATGGTGGTGAAGGTACTGATAAGTCTCTTGCCGAGATACAACCAGAATTTACTTCTTACCTAATAGGAAGAGGCAATCCTGCGATGAAACATGCTGACAAATGGGAATATTCGACAACTGGAGATAATGCTAACACATGGTCATACAAAGCGGATGAGACCTTCTGGGAACCCAGCTGTGGATCTTTACCTGCTCAGGGGGAATATCTGAAGGTTACCCCTATTGTTGACGGAAAAATAAAGGTAGGACTTTATGTTAACAAGAATTTCCCTCAGTTCTTTGTCATTGATGGGTCAACAGGAGCAGCCGGCTATACTGTATTGCCACAATCTGCATTTACAGTTATAGGCTATTTACGGACAAACACATGGGATGGATACAAGGACGGAGATGGCGTCCCATATCCGCGTCCTTACACTTTGACCATTACTGAGGGATACACGCTACAACCAGAAGGTGTCAATCAACAATTCCTTGGAACTGTAGAGTTTGCCGTTAAGAAGGGTGTGAGCTATTATCTGTTAAACCCGAAGAGCCAACTTGGCTTCTATGGTTTCACTTACACATATGATGCTTCAGAAGCAGCTGGTGAAGGTGGACTGCCCACGCCCACAGATCCTACAACAGCTATTGAGACCATAAAGACATCTGGCAACAGCAACGCCAACGCTCCCATCTACAACCTCTCTGGTCAGAAGGTTGACAAGAGCTATAAGGGTCTTGTTATCCAGAACGGCCGCAAGTTCGTGAACAAGTAAAGGACACACCTTACTCTATTCATACAGCGAGGCTGCAAAAGCAACCTCGCTTTTTTATTGAAAAGTTTGGAGGTTTGAAAGGATTTGCGTATCTTTGCAGGTATGAAAGAACAGGAATGGAGCGAGAACGTAATCCTTGTCGATGCTGACTACGTCGACAAGGTTGTGTTTGACCTGACGGTGAACTTTGAGCGCATGATTGGCAGGCAGATTCCCAAGGCGGATATGGCTCAATGGCTGGAGTGCGTGGCGCTGGACGGAGGGCTCAGACCTTTGGACAGAGGTGAGAAGCCAGAGGTGAGAGGCGAGAGAAATGTCCAGGTCGTTTTGCTGCACAAACATCAGCAGATGGAGAACTTCGTGCCTGGCGCGTTCGACGAACTGGACGGAAAGGCTTTCGCAGGTCCGCTGGGCGAGTTCCTGATTAGTTGTGTCAAAGTGGAAGACCTGACCACGATGGACGACCTGTTCGTTGACTCCATGCAGGTCATCAGCAATGCCGCTGAGGTGAAACGACTCATCATAGTGCCCGACGCAGAGCATATATATAATAAGGTACGCGAGGGGCTTCGTCATGCCGACGACGAAAAGCGCATCACGGTCCTGACTATGCAGCCCATGCAGGGAGGCAACTTCAAACAGGAGATACTGGGCTACTCGCTGATGGCTGCGCTGGGCATCCGTGGAGACGAAATAAATAGTAAATCGTGAAATAGAAAAATAGTCAAATGAGTAGAATTTTAATGATTGGCGCTGGTGGCGTCGCTACAGTAGCAGCGTTTAAGATTGCACAGAACGCTGACGTATTTACTGAGTTTATGATTGCAAGCCGCAGAAAGGCGAAGTGTGACAAAATAGTAGAGGACATCCACAAGGCCGGCTACAAGCTGGATATCAAGACAGCACAGGTGGATGCAGACGATGTGGAGCAGTTGAAGGCCTTGTTCAACGACTACAAGCCCGAGCTGGTCATCAACCTTGCCCTGCCCTATCAGGACCTGACCATCATGGACGCTTGTCTGGCTTGCGGATGCAGCTATCTGGACACAGCCAACTACGAGCCTAAGGACGAGGCTCACTTTGAGTACTCTTGGCAGTGGGCTTATCGCGACCGTTTCGAGAAGGCCGGACTGACGGCTATCCTTGGTTGTGGCTTCGACCCAGGAGTGACAAGCATCTATACGGCTTACGCTGCCAAGCACCACTTCAAGGAGATTCAGTATCTTGACATTGTTGACTGTAACGCAGGCGACCACCACAAGGCTTTCGCCACCAACTTCAACCCAGAAATCAACATCCGCGAGATTACCCAGAAGGGACTCTACTGGGAAGATGGCAAGTGGGTTGAGACTGAGCCTCTGGAGATTCACAAGGACTTGAACTATCCAAACATCGGCCCTCGCGACAGCTATCTGCTTCACCATGAGGAAATCGAGTCACTCGTCATCAACTATCCCACCATTAAGCGTGCACGTTTCTGGATGACCTTCGGACAGCAGTACCTGAAGCACCTGGAGGTAATTCAGAACATCGGCATGAGTCGCATCGACGAGGTTGAGTACGAGGCACCTCTGGCTGATGGCACAGGTACAGCAAAGGTAAAGATTGTGCCTCTGCAGTTCCTGAAGGCAGTATTGCCAAACCCACAGGATTTGGGCGAGAACTACGAGGGCGAGACCTCAATAGGATGTCGCATCCGTGGTATTGGCAACGACGGCAAGGAGCACACCTATTATGTATATAACAACTGCTCACACCGCGCTGCCTATGAAGAGACAGGCATGCAGGGTGTCAGCTACACCACAGGTGTACCAGCCATGATTGGTGCCATGATGTTCTGCAAGGGACTCTGGAAGAAGCCAGGTGTTCACAACGTAGAGGAGTTCGACCCCGATCCCTTCATGGAACAGCTGAACAAGCAGGGTCTGCCTTGGCACGAGATTCACGACGGCGACTTGGAATTATAATTGAAAATTGATAATTAAATATTATGGCAAAAAAAGAAAAAGAAAAAGAAGGGGAACAGTTGACCCCTCAACAGGAGAAAATGAAAGCCCTGCAGGCTGCTATGGCGAAGATTGAGAAGGACTTCGGCAAGGGTGCTATCATGAAGATGGGCGACGAGAAGGTTGAGAATGTAGAGGTGATACCTACCGGCTCTATCGGACTGAACGCTGCACTTGGTGTTGGCGGATACCCTAAGGGACGTATTATCGAGATTTACGGTCCAGAGTCATCTGGTAAGACCACGCTGGCTATTCACGCTATTGCAGAATGTCAGAAAGCGGGTGGTGTTGCAGCTTTCATCGACGCTGAGCACGCCTTTGACCGCTTCTATGCTGAAAAGCTGGGCGTGGATATCAACAATCTCTTAATCTCGCAGCCAGACAATGGTGAACAGGCTTTGGAGATTGCTGACCAGCTTATACGCTCCAGCGCTGTGGACCTCCTCATTGTTGACTCTGTAGCAGCCCTGACTCCCAAGAAGGAGATAGAAGGCGACATGGGTGACTCAGCAGTAGGTCTGCACGCCCGTCTGATGAGCCAAGCTCTGCGCAAGCTGACAGGTACCATCGCCAAGACAAAGACTACCTGCATCTTCATCAACCAGTTGCGCGAGAAGATTGGCGTCATGTTTGGCAACCCAGAGACTACTACGGGTGGTAATGCCCTGAAGTTCTATGCCTCTGTTCGTCTGGACATCCGTAAGGCGCAGGCTGTCAAGGATGGTGACACCATTTTAGGCAATCAGGTCAAGGTGAAGGTGGTAAAGAACAAGGTGGCTCCTCCCTTCCGCAAAGCTGAGTTTGAAATCATGTTTGGTGAGGGAATCTCGAAGGTGGGCGAAATCGTTGATTTAAGCACAGAATACGAGATTATCAAGAAGAGCGGATCGTGGTTCAGCTATGGCGACACCAAACTAGGTCAGGGACGTGATGCCGTAAAGGAGATGCTGAAGGACAACCCAGAACTCTGTGAAGAGCTGGAAGCCAAAATAATGCAAGCAATCTCTGAGAAATAAAGAAAGAATGAAGGGGTGAAATTTTCACCCCTTCTTTTATTCTATTGGTGATCCCGTTTCCATCGTACCACCAATAATACCGCCTACGTTTTTCTTATTGGTCGACTTGTTACTCGACTTCTTGACTTTCTTCTCAGCAACAATGGCAGCAGGAGGAGTGCTGTTAACATCACCCAGGCGTGCCTTAGCTTCTGTCACAACACCCTTGGCGTTAAACACAATATCAAGCACAACACCGTTTGAACGGGCATAGAGCCATACTTCTATATCGCCGACCACAACCTTGTTGCCTGGCTCACCGACAGCCATCTCAACCTCATCCTTAGACATGCCGCGAATAACACGACCCTCACGAATGGCTGCACGAGTTTCCTTACTGGTACTACGAGACTCACCCTCACCCATCGCAAAGATATAGCCGAAGAAATCTTCCTTGACAACTGTACTATCGGCATCCTCATTGTATTGATTGAAGTACACATCTTTATAATAGATACGACGACTTTCTGTCTCACGCAGAGTCAGGGTAAAATAATTGTTCTTTATCGGCTTAATCTCATCAATTACGAAGCCGGTAAAGCGTGGAACTCTGATGTCACGAACCTTACCTGATCCCTTACTGCTCATACTGGTAACCACCTTCGTATGGACGGTGGCATTCAGATAATCCTTCACGTCATACGATACTGCCATATTGTCATCAGTGAGTTCGAAAGAGCCATAGAATTGGTATTTCTCGTTATCAGCCACGAACTCATCGTCACGCATGCCACTGTTAGTCTTGCTAATAGCCACATTCTGATAGAACTGCTCACCATTCTCATCCTCAACAATAATCTTCACGGGGAATGAGCGAGTGCCTACACCAACGGCCTTCACCTCTACCACCTTATTCTTATCAATAGTAATATCACGATAACCGTCACCATCATACTCAGTGTCTATGCGGAATTGCTGGCTACGAGTCAGCAGCGTCTTGCCAAGCAACAAGTCGCGAGCCTTGTCCACATCACCAAGAAAGGCCAGCGTCGGCACGCCCATCTTACCATAACAATAATCGTCAAATGTACCATTGGGCAACTCATAGTAGTAGTCACGGTTCTCGTCCTCACAGAGGAAATTGATATGAACCCTGCCATTAGGCATGTCTTCATGACCTTTATAAATCATGATTTTATGGCGCAGACGTCCATTGCCCACCTCTTTCTGGGTTGCAGCGTCACGGAAAGTACTTACCAACAAGTCGTACTTCTCAGGAATCACCATGAAACGCATACCCTCTTTCCAATCGCACATGCTGTAGAAACGGAAATTCCTACCCACAAAGTCTGTAGCTCCGGGATTTACCTCTTGAAAAGCATCCTCGTGGGCAGCTTCCACCGCAGTCTTCTTAACACCCTTGGTCTTTACTATATAACGGCTATCTTGTGCGGTAACAGTCAGAAGGGCAAAGGCAAATACTGCCAATAAAACCAATCTTTTCATGATTATGCAGTTTTTCTTTCAATAATTATTGTGCTGCAAAGATAAGGTTTTTTTTTCACACTTATGCCAAAATGTCATTATAATATTTAAAAAAACATGTTTTGGCACATGCTTTGCTGTTTATCGAACGACACATTGTGAATATTAACAATTTAAAAATATAGAATTATGGGAAAGATTATTGGAATCGACTTAGGAACAACTAACAGCTGCGTTGCCGTTTTCGAGGGTAACGAGCCTGTAGTTATCGCTAACAGCGAAGGAAAGCGTACCACGCCTTCTGTGGTGGGCTTCGTAGAAAACGGTGAGCGTAAGATTGGTGACCCTGCCAAGCGTCAGGCTATCACCAACCCGAAGAATACCGTGTACTCTATCAAGCGTTTCATGGGTGAGAACTGGCAACAGACCGAGAAGGAAATTTCTCGTGTACCTTATACTGTTGTCAACGAGGGTGGCTATCCCCGTGTTGACATCGATGGACGTAAGTACACTCCGCAGGAAATCTCTGCTATGGTACTGCAGAAGATGAAGAAGACCGCAGAGGACTATCTGGGCCAGGAGGTAACGGATGCCGTTATCACCGTTCCTGCTTACTTCTCTGACTCTCAGCGTCAGGCAACAAAGGAGGCTGGTCAGATTGCCGGTCTGAATGTACGCCGTATCGTCAACGAGCCTACTGCTGCTGCGCTGGCATACGGTGTTGACAAGGCCAACAAGGATATGAAGATTGCCGTATTCGACCTCGGTGGTGGTACGTTCGATATCTCTATTCTGGAATTCGGCGGTGGTGTATTCGAGGTGCTCTCTACTAACGGTGACACTCACCTGGGTGGTGACGACTTCGACCAGGTTATCATCGACTGGCTGGTACAGGAGTTCAAGAACGACGAGGGTGCCGACCTGAAGAGCGACCCAATGGCTATGCAGTGTAGCAGGTGTTCCCAAACACTTGGTAAAGAACTTGACTCGTGCTAAGTTCGAGCAACTGGCTCATGGACTTATCCAGGCTTGTCTGGCTCCTTGCCAGAAGGCTATGGCTGATGCCAAACTGAACACTGCCGATATCGATGAGGTTATCCTCGTAGGTGGTTCAAGCCGTATTCCTGCCGTTCAGGAGTTGGTTAAGAACTACTTCGGCAAAGAGCCTTCAAAGGGTGTGAACCCTGACGAGGTAGTAGCCGTAGGTGCATCTATCCAGGGTGCTATCCTGAACAAAGAAGGTGGCGTAGGCGACATCGTATTGCTCGACGTAACGCCTCTGACACTGGGTATTGAGACGATGGGCGGTGTCATGACCAAGCTGATTGAGGCCAACACTACTATTCCTTGCAAAAAGAGCGAGGTATTCTCTACCGCAGCTGACAATCAGACAGAGGTAACCATCCGCGTACTGCAGGGTGAGCGTCCTATGGCTAACCAGAACAAGCAGCTGGGCATCTTCAACCTGACAGGTATTGCTCCAGCTCGTCGTGGTATTCCTCAGATTGAGGTAACCTTCGACATCGATGCCAACGGTATCTTGAAGGTTTCTGCCAAGGATAAGGCTACCGGCAAGGAACAGGCTATACGTATCGAGGCTTCATCAGGTCTGTCTCAGGACGAGATTAACCGCATGAAGGCTGAGGCAGAGGCTAACGCAGAGGCTGACAAGAAGGAGCGCGAGCGTGTTGACAAGATGAATCAGGCTGACTCTATGATCTTCCAGACTGAGAACCAGTTGAAGGAAATTGGCGACAAGATTCCCGCAGAACACAAGCCCGCCATCGAACAGGCTCTCCAGCAACTGAAGGATGCCCACAAGGCTGGTGACATCAACGCTATTGACACCGCTATTGCAGCCCTCAACAACGCCTGGCAGACTGCTTCACAGCAGATGTATCAGGGTGCCCAGGGCGCTCAGGCTGGTCCTCAGGAAAACCCATTCGGCGGTCAGCAACAGGCTCAGCAGGAGGCCCCAAAGGATGAGAACATCCAGGATGCCGACTTTGAGGAGGTTAAATAAGAAATACTAAATTATCTATATGAAACGTGCAGCCTGTGTGGACTGCACGTTTTTATTTTTATAGAAGATTCAAGAAGAGGGTAATCATTCCTGTATTGATCAGATCGGCGAACATGGCGCCAATAATGGGGACGATGAGAAAGGGTTTGACGGTATAACGGTATTTATAGCATACGGCACTCATGTTGGCCATCGCATTAGGCGTTGCGCCAAGACCGAAGCCACAGATGCCTGCACACAGGACTGCAGCATCATAGTTGCGACCTAACAGGGGGAAGGCTATAAAGTAGGCAAAGAAGTCCATCATAGCTACCTGAGATACCAAAATGAGAATCAACGGAAGGGCCAGGCTTTGTAGTTCCCATAGCTTCAGAGATATCATGGCCATACCGAGGAACAGTGACAGGCAGATGTTACCTACGCTGACAATTCGCTCCATGTCAAGCAATTTGTCGGCTTTCACCCGTTTACCATTGTCCTTGTAACTGACGAATCCTATGGTGTTACGAACGATAGCGGCAAGTATCAGGGCGCCGAAATAAGTGGGAAATGTTACTCCCGTCTTTTTCAACAACCAACTCATAATTGTGCCAGCGCCCATAACCAGGAGAATGCAATAGGTAGCCTTCGCATACTGTTGGAACTCCTGCTCGTTTGTGCTGACACGTTTTTCACGACCTGCTGGCGAAGCCTCGTCGCTCTCAATACCGGCCATTGCGGGGTCAATCTCCTCATCTTGTGGCTGTACCTGCTCATGAGACAGTTTCCTACGGATAATCCGCTCTGCCAGCGGACCGCCTATCATAGAACCAGCTATCAGACCAAAGGTAGCAGCTGCCATACCGATTGTTCCTGCGCCATGCAGTCCCATGCTTTCCAGCACATTTGCAAATCCGCCTGCCGTACCGTGTCCGCCTGTCATGGATATACTGCCTGCAGCCATACCTATCAAAGGATTAACATCCATGACCTTGACTATTCCCATAGGAATTAAGTTCTGCATAGCAATTATGACAATCAACAGGGCAAGCATAATCACCAGAAGTTTGCCGCCTTGTTTGATGACTTTCAAGTCACTTTGGAAACCAACGCAGGTAAAGAATGCCAGCATAAAGACATCCTTCAATGTACCATCGAACGATACCTCAATATGGCCCCATCCGTATAGTGCCAGTGTCAGCAACGAGAAGATGATACCGCCGCTTACTGGCGAAGGCACACAGAATCTTTGGAGGAAACCGACCTTTCGCGTTAAAACCATACCGACGATGAGGGCTAAGGCGCCTATGCCGGCAGTCTGTATCATATCTATTTCAAGAATAGTCATACTCATTACCTTATTATATATTATAATCTATATTGCAACTTTATGTTGGCAGCATGTCTGTTTATTAAGACATCACTACAGAATGCCTCAAACACATCATGCCAGTCAATGCCCAAATACCATCTTTTGCCAAATAACTTGTTCACTGACAGACATCCATACGCTGGAGTTCCATTCACCTCACGTATCGGTGTGTGTTTGCTATAATATATCACCTGCAAGCCTATCTGCCATTCATGAGGGAGATAAACAGTGGGAGCAAATCGTAATGAAGCATAGGTTCCACTCTTAGCCACATATAGATTTGATCCACCTGCCAGAGTCATCCCCCTCGTTTTCCAATATACCGATGCCCCCAGTTCAGTAAAATTCTCGCCATCTTCGACATTATAGAAACTCGCCACCGTCTGCACGGTCAGCTTCTGCTTGCTATAGGCATAAGCCAGTTTCACTTGATTGATATCCCATTCGTCCAGCAATCCCTTCGCCCTCATCCATTCTTCATCAAGAAGCGTTTTGGCATCCATAAAGAGAAGCAAGTAGGAAGGATTATAGTATTTGCGATAATAGCCCAACTGGATTTGATTGCGATTATCAGGTACATAGACAATGCAGGCATTCGTATTGTTACGGGTGTCAGAATGCTTTTGAGTGACGTCTGAATCCATTACTTTATAATTATAGAACATCACACGGTTACCTAGCGTGAACTTCCACTTAGGCAGCACATAGGTGAACTGCAGGTAGATATCATTATTGAAGACGTTCCAACTCATCTCCGTTTCCTTTTCTTTGGTCATCAAGTAATCACCCTCGACACCCAGCATCATCGACAGCCTCTCGGAAAACAAAGGTGTATTCAGCTCAACGTTATATAATGGCAGTTTGTTGGAGAATATCTGATCACTGTTATACTGATAACTGCCCACGATGAGTAGCTCTGTACCTTGGTTATTGAAAGTGTGGAAGTATCGCGCTCTGCCCATGACCTTACGTGACATACCTGAAGGAACGTCAAGGTATTGCTGTGTGAAATAAGTCAGCAGTTTGTTCCTGTCATCAAAACGGTTTGTCATGTGAAGCGTCAGATACTCCTCATTCCCATTCTGATGACGATAAGACGCATTGGCATAGAGGTCGGTATTTTTACTGCCATATAAGGCGTTCACGGTGCCAATACCTGCAACGTACCTGCCAAAGTCTCCCTGTCCTTCCACGAAACCTTTCAACGTGTCAGGCATCTTCATGTTGATATCCAGCACCTTAGCTATTCCGATGGTTCCCTTCGCGACACCCGTATTATCACAAACCTGAATCTTAGCAATGTCCTTGGCTTTCATCTGACTCAGAATCAACCTCGTGTCACCATTCATTGAGCAGTTGTCGATGCGAAGGTTATAGTTGGCAATGACATCCTCATAACCTCCAATCATCAGTTCCGGCACCATCTGGAGGATATCCATCAATGTTTCTTCTCCTGTCAGCTCCATACGCTGAGGATATATTATCGTCCTATCGGCCTTTATCTCTATGATGCGCAGACTATCTTCTGCAGATATAGGAACTGACAAGAGCAGAAAGCTGATCAATATGAGAAGTTCTCGAAGCATCATTTGCAAATTTACGTAATTTTCTAATATCCATCTCTCATATTAATCCTTTTTAACCTTTTCAGCTACGCAGAACTAATTCTGCACTCGGAAAAGCTCAATTAAATTTGGCTTTTCCCTCGTTTATTTGTAAATTTGCAGCATTAAAATTTTTGGACAATATATTAAGACTATGAATCAGAAAAGTATTTTGAGGTTCCTGCGTCAGGTAATGACACATAACAACCGCGAGTGGTTCCAGGAACATAAGAAAGAATATGAGGCTATACGGACTGAATTCGAACAGGGCGTACAACAGGCTATAGAGCGCATCATAACATTCGATCCAGAGATAGCCCACGTACAGGTAAAGGACTGTACCTACCGTTTTTACCGCGACACGCGGTTCTCTGCCGACAAGTCGCCCTACAAGAACCACCTCGGGGCCTATATCAATGCCAAGGGCAAGAAGGCACTTCGTGGAGGATACTACCTGCATCTGGAGCCTAACCACTGTCTGCTGGCAGTAGGCAACTATTGGCTTCCCACCAACATCCTCACCTCTTGCCGCAATGAAATCATGGGCAACACGGCAGAGTGGTTGCGCTGCGTGGAGAACGATGAATTCCAGAAATACTTCGGCAGCGATGTGAGCAGTAGTACCAAAGAACCGACAAACGTCGATAGCTGGGACCAGCCTCAAGGCTTCGGACTGTCAAAGCTCAAGACCTGTCCGTCAGGCTTTCTTAAGGACTCTGAACTTGTCAAATACCTGCGTCTGAAAGACTATTGTTGTTGGCACGCCGTTTCAGAGACTTTCTTTGAGGGCGACGGATGGTTGGACGAGATGGAGCGCATATTCCGTGCCGCCAAACCCATGATGGACTTCATGAACGCTGTCATAGACGATTATGAATAGCCCTTTCACCCATTGTTTCAGATTAAAAACCAAGATAGTGCCGCTGATGGGTCGCAAATGATAGGTTAAATAATGCAAACAAGATAAAGCTTTCATTTTTATTTACTACATTTGCAGCACTTTTGAGAATATTACTAATCTACTGGACTCATGAACAAAGAAAATAATCAATCTATTCTTTCCAAAGACGGGGTGAGTTATCTCGTTCCCTTCATCTTAGTAACCTCATGTTTTGCCCTGTGGGGCTTTGCAAACGACATCACCAACCCGATGGTGAAGGCATTTTCCAAGATTTTCAGAATGAGTGTTACTGACGGAGCATTGGTTCAAGTGGCTTTCTATGGTGGCTATTTCGCTATGGCCTTCCCTGCAGCCATGTTTATCCGCAAGTATTCATACAAGGCTGGTGTGTTGATGGGCTTAGGGCTTTATGCGGTAGGCGCCCTGTTGTTCCTGCCTGCCTCGATGACGGGTATGTACTACCCATTCCTCGCAGCCTACTTCATCCTGACCTGCGGACTCTCGTTTCTGGAAACGAGCTGTAACCCATATATTCTCTCTATGGGAACAGAGGAGACCAGTACACGACGACTGAACCTGGCACAATGTTTCAACCCGATGGGTTCGCTCTGTGGCATGTATGTCGCCATGAACTTCATACAAGCCAAGCTAAATCCGGCTTCAACAGAAGAGCGAGCCTTGCTGAACGATAGTGAGTTTGCAGCCATGCGCGACTCCGACCTCAGCGTGCTTATCACGCCCTACCTCATCATCGGAGCCGTGATAGCCCTGATGTTCCTCGTGATCTACTTCACGAAGATGCCGCATAATGCAGACAAGAACCACGACGTCCATCCACTGGCAACCCTGAAACGCATCTGTCGCATTGACTACTATCGCGAAGGAGTTATCGCCCAGTTCTTCTATGTGGGTGTACAGATCATGTGTTGGACCTTTATTATCCAATATGGTACGCGCGTACTGATGAATGAAGGAATGTCTGAGATAGATGCCGAGGTATTATCACAACGCTATAACATCATTGCCATGGTCATCTTCGTGACCTCACGATTTATCTGTACCTTCTTCCTGAAATACATCAACGCTGGAGCCCTGCTGGGTATTCTAGCAGTAGTCGGATCGCTACTGACGCTAGGTGTCATCTTCATCGACGGACGAATGGGGCTCTACTGCCTGGTAGCCATCTCTGCCTGTATGTCGCTGATGTTTCCCACCATCTACGGCATCGCCCTACAAGGACTGGGCGACGACGCTAAATTTGGTGCAGCAGGCCTGATAATGGCAATCTTAGGAGGCTCAGTACTACCACCGTTGCAGGCCAGCATGATTGACCAAGGCACCATGTTTGGCATGCCCGCAGTCAACGTGTCATTCATACTGCCACTTATCTGCTTCCTCGTGATTATCGCCTATGGCTGGCGCACCTATGTAAGAACAAAGCAGTAAGATGGTTTCTTGACACCAATTCCCACCTTTTGGAGAATTACAATTTCCTGTATTTGAAGTTTTTGAATACTGCAGAGCCTTTTCCCTGTGCATAGATGCCGGGGAGAAGGCTTTGAAATTCATAGAGTGTGTTGTGGTTGAAACCAGACACCTCATGTCCCCACTGTTCCTGGTGCCAACGCTTTCCGTCCTCACTCCAATAGGCCGTAACAACATGGTCATCGTTTCGCAGTAGGAGCCACAAGTGGTTGGTATTTGTCTCGCCACGACGTCCAGCCTCATTACGGCGTATGCGATAGCGTTTCTTTGCATCAAAGCCCGTGCCTATATTGAACTTTCCATTGTAGTAGAGCACAAGACCTGCCTGAACATCACCCTCTAATGTTATCTCCGCCTCAATCTCGTAACGGTGAGTGCCTGCCACAAACATCAAGGGAGCCGAACTGGCCACGTCGTTTCCCCTAGCCTTCAAGGTGAGTTCATCGCCTGACACTATAGCACGTGTAGGGTCAAAAGCCTTATAATATTTCCAGTCGAGCCCTATACGGAATTCACCCAAGTGAGCCAAACGGTCGGCAGGCTGCCACACCTTAGTAGGCTGTGCCATCGGTTGACTGGCATCACCTCCATCAGCAACTATCCATCCGTCAGAGGTAAAATGGACTGGCTCCATCAGTGTCTGTCTCCCTAAGTTGAGATAGCCGTTCTCATAGGCATGATACACTGTGAACCATCGTCCGTCAGGGGTATCAATCAGCGAGCCATGTCCCTTGCTCCACCAGCGTTCATTGTTCTTCCACGTATGTACCAGCGGATTGGTGGGCATATCCTCCCATGGACCGTCAAGCCGCTCTGAACGGGCTACAGCTATCAAGTGACTGGTAGGTGGTCCAGCCGTTCCTCCTTCTGCAGCCAGATAGTAGAAGTACTTGCCTATACGATAGATTTTGGGACCTTCAAGACTGAATCCCTCCGTCACCCACTCTTCTGGATAGCGCCAGCCATCATAGATGTGTTTCATGGTACCCGGAATCACAGAAAGGCCGTCATCAGCCAGCTGCACACGGTCACCGCCGCTGAGCACCAGATAGCGCTTTCCGTCTTCACCCACCACATGGCAGGGATCTATATGGTCCACTTTCAAATCAACGGGATCGCTCCAAGGTCCATAAGGCGAGTCAGCCACCACCACATAATTGGTTCTGGGACGCACGGCTACCGTGAAATATATATAATATTTGCCCTTGTATTTCTTGATATCAGGTGCCCAGATAGAACCCAGATATTCCTTCAAGGCATAGCTGATAGGCTCCCAATGAACGAGGTCCTTCGAGTGGAACACCGTCAGACCTGGCAGATAGTCAAAGGCTGAGTGCGTCATGTAGTAGTCGTCACCGTCACGCAGGATTGTTGGGTCTGGAAAGTCTCCTCCAAGAATCGGATTGGTAAATGTCTCTTGGGCATTGACGGGCAAGAGTACTGTCAACAGCACCAGTTTCAATAGCAATTTCTTCATAAAAGTAAGGTTGATCAGGCCAGTCGCCCTACTGGCTTTCGCCAGAAACGGTATGTAATGTCCTCGAAAGAGCCGTCGGTCTGCTGACGATAAAGGCGCTGATTGGTAGTAGGCGACTTCAATGGGCCAAGGTGCTTGATATAAGGCCCCACCTTAATATAGTCAAAGTCGGCCTTGCAGACCACAGAAGGGATACGCAGGCGACCGCTATACCAGGCAACATGGAACTGCGGATAATACTCGTGAATATACTGAGCCAACGAGTTGACAGCCTTGGGATCAGCATCACCACCCATAAAGGATATGCAAGTGATATCGGTACCATACTGATCGACAAACTGATCGATGGCATCAGTATCCAAAGGAAGACCTATATCGTCCCACAAGTAATGGCTATGACACCCAGGACAATGACACGGGCAATTAGAGATATTAATTGCCAGTGTCACCTCGTCGGGTATCTCCTGAAAAACAACTCCAGTATTAACGTATTTCAGCATGATTATTTCTCAGCATGAGCATAGTAACGACGTGCAGCTTCTTCCTGACGAGGCTGTGAGAAGTTGGATACGCGCTTCAGATAACCGATGATACGGGTCATGTAATCGACATTCTTCGAATGGCAATGTGGACACTCATGCAGATAACGCTTGTCAATATGTCCGCAATCGTTGCAAACGGTATTGGGTATATTGAATGTGAAATAGTTACATCCCTCCTGTGCAGCCACCTTCAGCAGGTGCAGATACTGTTGCTTAGAAAGGTGTTCCTCCAGGTTCATGTGCAGGGCTGAGCCACCCGTCAGATGCTCGATATAGGGGGCGCCGTGCAACTTAAACTTATCGATAACACTCAGTGAGTCATCCTCTACAACATAGAAATAGCTGTTGTAGCAGTCGCGAGGAACAAAGTAACCGTCCTCACGGTCCCACTTGGCATGCTTCACACCTACGTTCTCTGCAGGAATCATCTCACAGTTGAACATCACTTCCTTCGTTCGGTACTGCTTGTTGTACTTCTCAATAAGTCCGAGAATACCCTGTACGAACTTCTTGTAGTCGTCGTTGGGTGTAATCTTCAGCCCCATGAATTCTGCGGCCTCCACCAAACCATTGATACCAATAGTCAGATACTGGCGATTGATATTGATGTATCCTGCGTCGAACAAAGGCAGCATTCCGTGTGACTGCAACTCCTTCAGGTTCTCATTGTAAGCCAACTGCACCTTGTGACAAAGGTCGATGATGTTGCTCAGATATTCCAGATAGTCCATCTTATGGTTAACGGCATACTGCACACAACGGTTCAGGTTAATGGTAAGCACAGACTTGGAACCTGTTGACACGCCACCGGCACCCAGCGTATAGCTGAATCCGTTATCTGTAATCTCATTACGCAGACGACAGCAAGAACTCAGCGAGTCAGCATTATCACTCATGTATGTGAAGAAAGAGTGACCTTCTGAGTACATCTCGGCGGTGAAATCGCCCCACTCCTTATCCTTGCACTCGCCATTCTCGTCCACCAATAGCGCCATTGTCTCAACAGGGAAGGTCAGCAGGGTCTTGGTACGCTCTTGGTTGAACCACTTCATGAAGCGTTTCTGCAACCAAGAAAGTCCTTCCCAGTCGGGCTTTGAGCCATCGGGGAAGTAGAACTCACCGAAGATGCTCTCAAAGTAGTACCTGTCATAGTAGGCTACGTTCCAGAACACAGCCTGATAGTTACGCGCACCCGTGGGTTGGTTCAGCGTATATACAATCTGTTCGAAATAATCCGTGATAATCTTGTCAATAGTGCGCTTCTTCAGACTCAGGTCGCCCTGTTGGTCAGGATGTTGCCAATAGTCCTTGCCGTACTCCTTGCCGATGAAATAGTTCATATACATTAGGAATTCGGGAGTAGCGCACGCACCGCTCAACATAGAGCTGACCATGAACACCATGTTGACGAATCCACCTGCAAACGACTTCAGGTTAGTGGGAGCCGTAGAGTTGCCACCGATGGCTGTCGTACCATTGATGAGCCAAGGATACATAGTGATAGATGCACAATAGTTAGCCAGCGAGGTCTCGTCGTTCTTATATATAAAGTGGTGTGTCAACTTGTCAATATACTCGTCGGCCAGTTCCTTACCATACATCTTCTTGATTCGGTCTGTCAGCAAGCGACGATTCAGACGGATAAAGTTTGACTTAGGCAACTCACCGATCAACGTGGCAATATTCTTGTGCTCAACATTGGCGTTAGCGTCATATTTAGAACCCGTGGCAGCATTAACCGACTCACAGTACTCAGACAGGAACTGCAATTTCTGCAAAGTCTCGCGATCTTCGGTGTGTGCCTGACGATAAAGCATGAATGATTTGGCTACTTTATAGAAGCCCTCACGCATCAAGGCTTCCTCCACCTGATTCTGGATATCCTCAACCGTAATATCATCCTTGATATCCAAATGGCTGAGAATTTTTGAAATAGTTCCAAGGTCAGCAGGAACACTCACACTTTCGAATGCCTTCACAATGGCATTCATGATTTTGTCTAGCGAAAACTGGTCTTTCGAGCCGTCACGCTTGGTAATGGTAAAATTTTTAATTTCCATTTTATATTTCTTTTTATTAGTTATTGCTCTCAAAATCTGGTTAAAGTTTTCCGTTTTGGACAACTTTTTGTTTTTCGAATCGAAAAAAGTTTCCCGTTTTGGAAAACCTAATCCGACTGCAAAGGTACAAAAATTCTCCGAACCACAAATCATTTTTACCGAGTTTTAGTTGCAAAAAATAGTTAATTCCCCATAAATACGGGCATAGAAAACGAGAAACCCAACAACGGAAATAATTATTGCACAAAAGCCACGCTTTGTGCACAAACGGGTTGTTTTTGTGCATTTTATTTGGCTGTGTGCCCAAAATGTAGTACCTTTGCAGCCGATTTCGAAATTTCAATATTATACATTATTAATAATATGGCTTTAAAGATTGTTGTTCTGGCCAAGCAAGTGCCAGACACCCGTAACGTGGGTAAGGATGCCATGACTGCCGAAGGTACGGTGAACCGTGCTGCCTTACCCGCTATCTTCAATCCAGAAGATTTGAATGCTTTGGAGCAGGCTCTTCGTTTGAAAGAGCAGAATCCGGGCTCAACAGTAGGAATCCTCACGATGGGTCCTCCACGTGCAGGTGAAATCATCCGTCAGGGACTATATCGTGGTGCTGACACTGGCTGGTTGTTGACCGACCGTCTCTTCGCCGGTGCCGATACCCTTGCAACCTCTTACGCTCTGGCTACTGCCATCAAGAAGATTGGCGATGTAGATATCGTGATTGGTGGTCGCCAGGCTATCGACGGTGATACTGCACAGGTTGGTCCTCAGGTGGCTCAGAAATTGGGGCTCAACCAGGTAACATACGCTGAGGAAGTACTCAGCGTAAAGGATGGTAAGGCTACTATCAAGCGCGTCATCGACGGTGGTGTAGAGACTGTAGAGGCTCCTCTGCCCGTAGTTATTACCGTTAATGGTAGTGCTGCTCCCTGTCGTCCTCAGAATGCTAAGTTGGTAATGAAGTACAAGCGTGCTACTTGTCCTATGGAACGTCCTGCCGAAGGTACTCCATACGACTATCTGTATGAGGAGCGTCCTGAGCTGAACCTTAATCAGTGGAGCGTTGCCGATGTGGACGGTGATGTGAACCAGTGTGGTCTGAGTGGCTCACCCACGAAGGTGAAGGCCATCAAGAACATTGTGTTCCAGGCTAAGGAGTCGAAAACTTTGACGGCTTCTGATGCTGATATCGA
>CACXTX010000005.1 GCA_902770635.1 uncultured Prevotellaceae bacterium
TGAAGTGCTGAAGGCTAAGGAAGTTATCGCACAGCCCGAGCCTCCGAAGGAAGAAGAGACCAAGGTGTTCGACGTTGTTGAGCAGATGCCTTCATTCCCCGGTGGTCCAAGCGCACTGATGCAGTACCTGAGCAGCAACATCAAGTACCCGGTAGTAGCCGAGGAGAATGGTGTTCAGGGCCGCGTAGTATGTACCTTCGTGGTTGAGCGTGATGGTTCAATCACCGACGTACGTGTGATCCGTTCAGTTGACCCGTCACTGGACAAGGAGGCCGTTCGCGTCGTAAAGAGCATGCCGAAGTGGATTCCTGGTAAACAGAATGGTTCTGCTGTACGTGTAAAGTACACAGTGCCTGTAACCTTCAGACTGCAATAAACCAATGAACAGAAACACATTCAATACAATTATTGGATTCACTCTTATTTTAGGCTTGTTCCTCGCTTGTGGGAACAAGCCTAAAAATACTAAAGCGGAACAAGACTACAAGAAAGCCGCACGATATTTCGTGGCCGACGAGAGTTTTAGTCCCATCCTCGACGAGGCACTCGACGTGTTCCTCTACAAGAGCATCCTCGACACCCTGGAAGCCAAGTACACCAACGAACAGGATGCCGTAAAGGAACTGATGAACCTGAAGACATGGCTCGCCTTCACCACACGAGACTTCACCGCCAAGGAGCGACAGAACCTGATAGACCGCAAATACCTGCCCAGGACTATCGCCATTGCCTATGACGGTCTCGCCATCATCGTGAACAACGCCAATCCAGACACGTGCATCACCGTCAAGGACTTCAAGCGTATCCTCAAGGGAGAAGTTACTCAATGGAAAGACCTCTACCCGCAATCAAAGCTTGGCAATATCGACGTTGTCTTTGACAATCCACTATCCAGCACCGTACGCTGGTGTGTGGACTCCCTCCTCGGAGGTAAGGAATTCTCTGCACCCAACATCGGCGCAGTGAAGACCAGTGCAGCCGTTATCGACTATGTGGAGCGACACAACAACTCGCTCGGCATCATCGGGTCCAACTGGCTGAACGACAGCCGTGACACCACCAATGTAACCTTCAAGAAGAACATAACCGTCATGAAGGTCAGCAAACTAGACTCGGCAACAGCCTATAACAGTTGGCGACCTTATCAGTACTACCTATACAATGGCAACTACCCGCTCATTCGCACCATCTATGCACTGCTCAACGAGCCGCGTAGCGGACTGCCATCCAACTTCGCACATTTCTGTCGTCTGCCAAAAGGCCAGCTCATCATTCAAAAGTCTGGACTACTGCCCATCCAGGCAGGCATCAATGTCAGGCCGGTATATGTGAATAAAGAATAAAATCGGAAACAATTACACGTCTTAAACGTCATACAAACATAGCATCATAAAAATATTCAATAAAAACAATAGAATTATGAAAGCAATCAAATATCTATTCACCGCTGCCCTGCTGGCAGGTTTCAGCACAGCAGCATTGGCACAGGACGGCTCTAAAGCCGACGTTGATGCCGTAAAGAAAATCATTAGTAGTAAACCCGCAGATCTCGACAAGCAGATGAAGCCTTTCTACAAGGCCAACAGAAAAAATGCCGAGAACCTTGTAGCCTTCGGACGTGAGTTCCTGGCAGTCAAGGACACTGCCAATGCCAAGACCTACGCTAACTACGCCTTGGAAGCAAGCAAGAACAAGAGTTCAGCTGCTTTCCTGCTGTTAGGTGATGTAGAAGCAATCTCCGACAATGGTGGTGGTGCAGCTGCCCAGTACGAGCAAGCCATCTATGTAGATCCGAAGAATCCGGAAGCTTACTACAAGTATGCTAACGTTTACCGTAAGATCAGCCCCAGCGGAGCCGTTGCCAAGCTGAACGAACTGCGCCAGCAACGTCCCGACATTGCCGTTGACGCTTTGGCAGGACGCATCTACTATATGTCTAACGAGTTCGACAAGGCTCTGGCTGCCTACGACAAAGCTGACAAGAACCTGATGGAAGAGCGCGACCTGAGCGACTACGCTATGGCTGCTTTCTTCAAGGCCCAGAACCAGAAGAGTCTTGACATCGCCAAGTTCGGTCTGACCAAGAAGCCCCGTCACGCTGCCTTCAACCGTCTCGCCTTCTTCAACAGCACTGAGCTGAAGAACTATGACGACGCCCTCATGTATGCCGACCGTCTTTTCAACCAGTCTGACTCTGCCAAGTTCTCTTACTACGATTACACCTACTATGGCAATGCCCTGAGTGGTGCCAAGCAGCCCGAGAAGGCTATCGAGATGTATCAGAAAGCTCTGCAGCAGGAAGATATGGACAACAAGGCCAAGCGTGCCGGTGTCATCAAGCAGCTCTCTGATGCTTATCGCGAGAAAGAGGACTACCCCAATGCCATCAAGTTCTATAAGGAGTACCTCGACAATATTGAAAAACCCAGTGCCAATGATATGGCTTTCTTAGCCGGTCTGTATATGCAGCAGGGAAGCACCCTGAGCGGCGACGCACAAGCAGAAGCATTCAAGCAGGCTGACGCTACCTATGCCACTCTGGCTGAGAAGTTCGACGGTGCAGCAGAATATGCCACCTTCATGCGTGCTCGTGTAAACGGTCAGATGGACCCCGACCAGTCTAAGGGACTTGCCAAGCCCTTCTACGAGAAGCTGGTTGAGCTCATCGGTCCCAAGACTGAACTCGACGCTACAGAGAAGGCTCGTCTGAAGGAGAGCTACCACTACCTGATTTCCTACTTCTTCATTCAGAAGGACGACAAGGTCACAGCCAAGGAGTATGCTGCCAAGATGCTGACCATCGATCCTGAGAACGAGATAGCCAAGCAGGTTATGGAGACTAAATAAGTATTAACACACTTCCCGATAGAAAGAGAGAGGCACTTGCAGGTGCCTCTCTTTTCTTTTAACAGAAAATATTGCTACCATTAAAGGTAACAATTGCTAGATTTAAATCTCGCAATTGTAATCCTTAATAGTTGCTTTTTGCAATATTAGCAGGAAGGAATGTCATACAAAGTATTGTGAACTACTTTACCAATACAACCAAATACTTGCTGGTGGACCAGAACAGCTGTGGGTTGGTAATACGGAGGATGAACTGTTTGTTGGCATCCTGCGTCAGCACATAGGCTGCTGCCGGATGAGCGGTGAGCACCTTGACAGAACGACTGTAAAGGCGAATCTCCTTGTCCACACGGATATCTATCTTGGTGAAATAGTCGCGGTTGAAATTATTTTGCAACACCTTGCCATCGGCATAGATACGCTGCTCCTTCAGCTCATTCTTGGTACCAAAGACAAACCAGGCTGTGTTCAACTGCTTGTCCTGAGAGGTGATGGTCTGCGTCTTCTTAGTAGACTCCTCCTGCAGAATGGTGATATTACTATTCAAGTCGGTCACCTGATCCGTCAACTCGCCAATCTGCACATCCTTTGCCTGTAGGTCAGCCTGCAACTGCTGCAACTGAGCATCCTTGTCTTCCATTTGGTGAGTGAGGTTGTCAATGACGCGACGGAACTGTTCACCGTTCACCGTACTCTGACGCAACTGACTGCGCAGCTTGTTGATGAGCTCACGATTCTGCTGCATAGTCCGCTGGATGAACTGCAGATTCTCGCGAATACGCTCTGTAGAGGTAGCCCCCTCATCACTACGGGCCAGGGTAAGGCGGTCTTCTGCCTCGTTAATCGCCTGGAAACCTTCTACAATATCGTTCATGGTGGACATCATGTCAGTTATCTCATTGTCCTTCATCGCAATAACACGGTTCAACGAGTCGCGCTGATGAGCCAACGCGAGGTCTTTGGGATCGGGACCTTTTTGCTTACATGCCACCAAAGCCATCAAGGCAACGACTAAGAATAATATCTTTTTCATACGCATCCACGTTTATTTACCACTTTTCCCTGCAACGACTATCACAAACTCGCCACGGGGCTCTTGTTCTGTAAAATGAAGTATCACCTCCTGCAGCGTTCCACGCACACTCTCCTCGTGTACCTTGGATATCTCGCGACACACGCTGACCTGACGTTCCTGACCGAAAACCTCGGCGAACTGCTGCAAGGTCTTTAAGACACGATAGGGTGACTCATAGAAGACCATTGTACGCTCCTCATCGCGAAGGGATTCTATCTTTGTCTGCCGCCCTTTCTTCTGAGGTAGGAAACCCTCAAAACAGAAACGGTCGCAGGGCAGCCCACTGGATACCAAGGCTGGAACAAAGGCTGTTGCACCTGGCAACGTCTGTACCTCAATTCCAGAGCGAACAGCCTCACGAACCAAAAAGAAACCTGGGTCTGAGATGCCTGGCGTGCCGGCATCACTGATAAGTGCCACCGTCTGACCAGCCTTCAAGCGTTCCACAACGGAGGCACTAGTGCCATGTTCATTAAACTTATGGTGTGACATCAAATGCTGCTGAATCTGGAAATGCTTCAGCAGAATGCCTGACGTGCGGGTATCTTCAGCCAATACAAGATCGGCCTCCTTCAGAATACGAATGGCACGAAGTGTCATGTCTTCCATGTTACCCACTGGGGTCGGTACAATATATAATATACCCATAATCGCTGCAAAGATACGAAAAAGAATCAATAATATATCGATGCGGTAGCAAATTTTTCACTTTTCACTTTTCACTTTTCACTTATTTTATTATCTTTGCACCATGATTACATATCCATCATCGGGCGAAGCACGCCGTCCTGGAAGAATAGAAGTCGTGTGCGGTTCCATGTTCTCTGGCAAAACGGAAGAGTTGATCAGACGCTTGCGTCGTGCCCAGTTTGCCAAGCAGCACGTAGAGATATTCAAGCCTGCCATTGACACACGCTATAGCGACGAGGAAGTGGTGAGTCACGACCATAATGCCATCCACTCCACCCCTATCGACTCGTCAACAAGCATCCTGTTGCTCGCCAGCGACATTGATGTAGTAGGCATCGACGAGGCACAGTTCTTTGACGAAGGACTGGTAGCAGTTTGTAACGAGTTGGCCAATCGTGGCATCCGCGTCATCATAGCCGGACTGGATATGGACTACAAGGGAATACCTTTCGGCCCCATGCCGGCACTTTGTGCCATTGCCGACGATGTAACCAAGGTACACGCTATCTGCGTAAAGTGTGGTTCCCTAGCCTACGTCAGTCACCGAACGGTGCAGAATGACAAGCGTGTCTTGTTAGGTGAGACCCAAGAATATGAGCCTCTATGCAGAGACTGCTACAAGCGGGCGATAGAAGAAGAGCATGCCAAAAATGAAAAAACATCCGAATAAATTTGGCTAATTCAAAAAATCATCGTACCTTTGCAGCCGCTTTCATGCAAACAAGGATGATCCGCTAGCTCAGTTGGTAGAGCACAACACTTTTAATGTTGGGGTCTTGGGTTCGAGCCCCAAGCGGATCACAAAGCAAGCGAGTTGAAAGATACTCAAAAGACTTGCAAACAACTTATAAAATGCTGATAATCAGCACACTTCGCAAGTTCTTAGGCACATATTAAGTTATCTCCTAAGACCTCAAAAACTATCAAAAAATTAAGGTTAATATCATTTCTGCTTGACAAAGTGTAAAGCAGAATGAGGCAAAAAAAGCGAAAGTGTAAAGCAGAATTGCGTAAAGTGCTGATTATGAGAAAGAAAAAAAAGTGTTTTCCATCTGTGAACGTTGTCTTTGACATACACAAGACAACAAAGGCCAACAAACGGAAGAAAGCCTCTATTCATGTGCAAGTATGCTATGAAAGGAAATGCGCCTACTTCCCAACTGGCATTAGAGTATATCCCGACCAATATCGGGATGGCAGGATCATCGGAAGCCAAGAGACAATAAGGCTTAACGCTGCCATTGACGAACTAAAGGCGCGTATCTGGGAATATTACGACCAATGCGAAAAGGACGATAAGCCTTTCACACTCTCTGGGCTAAAGGCTGATTTCAAGGAAGAGGAAGAAAAGGCCAAGGATGGCTCTTTTCTCGATTTCTTCTATCAGCGCATATATGAAAAGGGAATATCTGAAGGAACTCGAAAAGCGTATCTCTCCGTTTACAACCAATTGGAGAAATGGGGGCAAATCCGCACGTTTGCCGACCTTACGACCGCCAATATATATGAATGGGATAGAGTTGCAAGGGAACACGCTAAAAGGGATAAATTCGTATATTCCTATCATAAGTTTCTCAAATCCATCATCAATGACGCAGTAAAACAAGACAAAATCACAAAGAACCCATACAACAATTTTAAGATAGCGCGTAGTTTCGACATCAAACACGACTATCTGGCAGAAGACGAACTCCAAAGGTTTATTGATGTGGAACTCGAAGACGATTCTCTGATAAGAGCAAGAGACCTCTTTATCTTCTGCACATATACGGGGCTTTCCTTCGTGGATGCAAAGAAATTCGACTTTGCAGACTGCACCAAGACAAACGGGAAATATCGCTATACTTCTATTCGCCAAAAATCCGGCGAAAGATTCATGATTACTCTCTTAAAGCCTGCTATGGCTGTATTAAAGCGTAATGACTACAAACTCCCAAATATTGATGCACATATTTATAATAGGTCATTAAAGACCATCGCCCAACTTGCAAAGGTACGCAAAACCATTACGAGCCATTGTGCCCGCGTCACATTCGCCTCAACCATCGCAGGCAAACACGACATTCCTCTGGAGATAACCGCCTACATCATGGGGCACGCGAACATAAGGCAAACGCGAGCTTACATGAAGTTGCAACAACCGCGACTTGATAGAATACTCGACGCACTCGACGACAAACTATAACAAATATTATTCACCCATCAAAATTGAAGCATTATGAAGACAAATGAGATTTTAACTGAGGCATTAGCGCATTTTCTGACCGCTTACAACCTCTGGACTGAGGCAAACGACCAACTGTCATTAGAACAACAAGCCGAACCAATAGACGGGATTCTCAACGACTTTCTAAAGGCAACTGAATCCATCACCATTGGAATAGACTTCGACACACTCAGAGAAAAAGCCATTGAAAGGGCAAATGAGTTTGAAGGTTAAAGACTTCTTTCTCAACAATGTGGGATATTCCACGAACCATTTAAAACAATCCCCTGCCGTAAATGGTGGGGGATTTACTTTGCTATGCTCCAGACTGCCTTTCATAAATTGCCGTCTGATTAATAAACACAATTTTAATTGGCAAACCATCTTATCATATTTTCCAAATGATACCGATATAATCATCTATCCATCAAAAGGGGGCTGAGGCTTAAAAGGATATACCAGGAACCGACAACAACACGACCAGACAAAAACAAAAAATTAAAAAATAAAAAATTTTTGTGTGAAGTGAATACGGCTTTTTTTAAAATTCAAGGGGGGGCTACCCTCCCCACTTACGAAAGCATGAAAAATCCCCTACCAATGGCAGGGGGTCTTTTTTTGTTATGGCTTTTTTGTGGCTTATGCCTCATATCTTTCAATCAATCGCTTAACACCCATGGCCGTAAAGTCATTGCCTTTGCTCGTCTTATAGCCTCTTTCCTGCAAATATGCTGCTTTCTCTCTGAGCGTTCCTTCCATGAATCTTATTGCATCATAGGCGCGATTATTATTTGTATCGGCAAAGGCACTCTCTGAGCGTTTCTTCACTGAGTTTTCAACGGCTTTAGCGCGTATCTCTTTAGCCATTGCCTGCTTGCTTGCATCATTGAACATGGGATTTCCTAATTTGCTGCCTCTCTCCTTCTTTGCTTTGAGGGCTTGCTTTGTGCGTATAGAAGTGATAAGCCTCTCTCTCTCAGCAAGTGCAAAGAACAAAGTAAGCGTGAATCTGTCAGTATGGGGAATATCGCAGAACATGAGATTTCCTTCGCCCATCTTGTCTAAGACTTCCAAAGCCTGCTGACAATTACGGAATCTGTCAGTTTTGGCAATCACTAAGACTGCACCAACCTTCTTAGCCTCTCTCATTGCTTTTTGCAACTCCTTACACTCATTCAAATCTTTTCCAGAGTGTACTTCGTGGAAGTCTGAAAGAATCTCCCCACCTTCACGACTTACAAAATAGTTAATAATCTCCGTCTGAGCCTCTAAGCCCAAACCGCTTGCACCCTGCTTCTCTGTGCTTACTCTCCGATAACTGATAAATTGCTTTGCCATAACTTTAAATACTTTGGTTTTGATGATGCAAAGATACAAATAATATTTTGTATCACCAACAAAACGGACGTTTATTTAATGATATTTAATAAATAAAGGGCAAAAAGAATGGGAAAGCGTTGTTTTTGCTCTCCCATTTCCTTTAGTGCTTGCGCTGTTGCTCGATATAGTCTAAGACTGTCTGAGCTGCTCCAGACGTTGCTTTGTCTTTCAACTTCTCTAAGGCTTCAGCCTCAACTTCTGAAAATACGTCTTTCTTCTTTTTCATAACTTCATCATTTTTGGGTGCAAATATACAAATTATTCTCCATCGGTGCAAGAATCGTGGCCATTAACTAACTTGTGATTCACCATGCAATAACCTTGCCATTGCTCAGTTTTTGCCGTGAACACCTTGCAAGCCATCTGGGGGCAATCTAAACACACTTTCTTAATTTCCGTCATATCGTCTTTATTTATAGTGGCCTTATACTTTCCCAATTTTTGTAAAGAAACGCTCTGAGGGGCTTTAAATGGGCTATTCCTGCAAGCAAAATCAATTTATCGTTAATCGGCTTTGAAAATTTGGGGGGAAATCGCCTCTTTATTGAGAGTCGGCTTTTTTATCCATCTGAGAAAGAGGAATAAGTTTTAATGATTTCCGCATCCGACCTTTTTACACCAAACACAACGACTTCTTCCGAACCATTATTGAAGATACACATAATTTGCTCACGTGGAACAATAGCCTTGACGATGCATCTTCTTTCCTTATCATAATACTTATCGCCCAACAAGAAAGCGTAACTACACGCAACTTGATAATTTAGCGACCATGAGGGATGATAAAAATTGCCGTTGTGGTCTGGCTCATCATCACTGCACCCTCTGTATAGTGTCACCATCTGGGGCAATTGCTTTAAAAATCTATATTCTACATCTGTCATAATATCTTCTTGCCTTATTTGATTAAAAAGTTTTTGCGCGAACTTGTGGCAATTTTCTGGTATAGCAACATGAATCCAAATATCTCTAAGAATCCATGCAAGTTTTTTGCCTGGTATAGTGAAGTGTTGGCATATCTCCATGAAAAACTCCCATTTATCTTTATGAAGTTTATTTATGGCCGAAAACGCAATCTCTGCTTTATTGTTCTGATCAAGGCTAAGAAGTTCAAAACACTTATTTTTGATTGCGTCATTATCTTGATAAATCTTTTTAAGCGATTTGGCATAAGCATCAATACATGATTGCAGAACAATTCTATTAGTATTGTTTAGATTGCGCCTTAAAACACCTAACGAAGCAGAATATAACATGTGGTTATGTTTATGCTGAAGCCAAAATAATTCGTTGTCAAATAAGAGCCTTTCTTCCTTAGACATCTGGAAAAAGCCTGCGGCCACCTGCAAATTGTATGGGTCTGCCATCTTGCTTTTCTCAGTAACTATCCCAAATCTCATTAAGTCCAACCTATCCGCATCAAAACAACAATTAATTGTTATATCGGTTGTGCTGTGCGTAATAGTATGAAGGGCGCAAGCCTTCTTTAATAGTTGTATCTGGCTATCACTAAGGTCTGATAGGTACGAACTTCTTAATACGTCTATATATTGCGCTGCTCTTTGGCCATGGTCTATGTCATCAAAGTCTGACAATCTTTGAACATCGTGTAAATAAGCAAACCACCTCACGACATCTTCGTCAACTTCTGTGCGTGATTGTGCAATAAGTCTGCCGTAATTCTCGACCGCCTGCCAATGGCTGAGGCCGTGAGAACCTTCTTTATAATGGTCTGCGATAAAATCTCTTAGTTTCTTCTCGTTCATAACGATTTTGATTTTTAAAAAAAATTTTTCTCCAGAGATATTTTTATACTTTTCTTTATATTACTATTCTTATTATACTATTATTATTATACTATTCTTTTATTGTTACATAATTATTACGTTAATGTTCCGCTATTGTTTACATAATTATTTCGCTATTCTAAACAAAATCGCGTCCAATCCCTTTATTTATCGGCTTTTCGCTTGTCACTATTTCATGCAACTACCCTGCACTGTTTCGCGCAATTTCTATTGCATTTTTGAAAAAGTTTCTGTTGTATTCTAATGTTGGGGATTTGCAAATATTCTTGTCTTTGATATATTGCTCTGTCAATTCCTCTATACTTAGATTTGTAGAAAAAATATAGCCGATTCTGGGACGTGGGGCAACTGAAGCAAAATATTTCCCCTCCGTTATGCCACCGATAATTGATGCAAATTTTCTGATAGTGGAAATTTTTTGATACTTCTCTTTAATCTCTTTCTTTTTGGCTCTGCTGAGAAAACTATCCTTTAGTTTCTCCGACTTATCCAAACCCAACATTCTTGTGAGAATCATCTTTTTTGTGGCTATGCCATAAGTCTTATTACCTTCAATAGATTTCATTGCCAAGAAGCAACAAAACTGATTCACCTCAAAATCCGGGATATTCCTTTTCCCTGCTTTTTGGGCGAACTCCAGGAACCGACCAATAGGGCAATAAGCCCAAATATTTGTATTAACGTCTTTGTACCATCTATGGCATTTCTCCAACGTTTCAAACTCCAAGCCATCAAAACCCCATCTTTCCAAGCCTAAGCGATTTTCAACCTCTTTGCAAGCCTCACGAATATTAATATTCTTTTCTTCGCTCTTGATTATAGCCTCAGCATAAATGCAATAGTATAAAATACTTATTACACTATCTGGGGCAATAAGAAGCATACCAATAAAGGGTATTGGGATTCTTAAATATTTGATGTTGCTATCATCTGGGACACTCATAAATAACGTATGCTTTTAGTTCAATTTCAATATTCGTTAGCCAACAAACAGACTTTCTATGTCTCTGCGAGCGACGAAGATCTTAATCCCTATTCGATGGGTTTTAATAATGCCGTCTCTGCGGTATCTCCAAATGGTTGTTCTGCTCAACCTAAGAAGTTCTGCAACCTCTTCAATGGTAAGGAACTCTTTTTGCTCGTTTTTTGATTCTTTCTTTTTCATACTCCAATTTGTTTAAAATTTTTATTTGCAAAGATAATTATTTGAAACAACATGAAACAACATGAAACAATGAAAGTGGCACTTTTTCGCCCAAAATATCTATTCTTTTCTGGGGCTGACATAGTTTGATAGAATTTGATATAAAGCAAAAAAGCAAGTACGAAAAAAATCCGCGCTCAGTAAAATGGGCGCGGATTTTTCTTAAAAGAGGATAATTCCAGTTAGTTTTTGCAAACATCGTCTGAAATGTCTATCACGTGAACAACTAAAAGCAAACGCAGGTATTACTTTAATACCCAATGCAAAGGTACTAATTGTTTCTTGAACTATTGCCACATAGTACGAAAAAAACGGCAACCATTGCAGAAAACATCTATTATCGTCTGGGACTTCCTGCCCTGCCTCGACCTCTGCCAAATCTGGGTACTGCGATAGTCGGTTTTCTGCTGCCGTTGTTAGCTGCTCCGAGATTAACACTACTACCATGGCCGCCACCTTCTGAGGGTGTACCGATTTTCTTGCCATCTAAGGTTTCAATCATACTGCAAATTAATTTATAATAGTTCTACATTCTTTGTGCTTCGTGGGCCTGGTCTCACTTCCATCACGCGCCTATCAATAAAATATGTTGGCTCTTTTATCGCGTCTGAGGTGTAAATCCATTTATGATCCTTAGCCACATTGAAAGCCCATTGAGAAAGCCTTTGCCTAAAGTTATCAAGCATAAACTTTATACATGGCAAATAAACTAAAAGGCTGTCTTTAATCTCTGGCTCTGTATAACCGAGTTTAAAGGATTTCTCAGCCTCATAAAGAGCCTGCACCGCCTTTCTCACATCGCTTTGGGTAAACATTACGCGAGTGCTAAGAGTTTCGCGCCCTGCGCGTCTGCTGCTTGTTTTATCTTCGTATAGCCATTTCATAATCAATCCTCCAGTTCTACCCAAGTCACTTCGTTTGCATCCTTTAATAATCTATTGTCATTATTAGAGAAAAGAACACGCTTTTTCCCGCCCCATGCTTGAAGGGCATAGAAATTCAAGCCTAAGTGCATACCCAAGAGACAAATATCTTTATAGGGTAGGACTTTGCAATCTTCAATGGCTAAGCCAATACACTCTACCCCATCAATAAGAAAGAAGTGTTTTTGCTCTATTCTTATTTTATAATTGTGCTTCGTATTTTCATACTCCACAACATTCTTGATGATTTTATTCATCGCTCGTTTTGTTGTCATAGTCTTATGTCTATAAAAAATGTTTGAAGGAAATTTAGTAGGGGCTTTGGCTTGCGCCTCTGCCCCTACACGAAAACCCGTGGAAGGAGTTTTATTTGCCATCGTTCAAAGTCTTTAGAGTTTGCTCCATACTAAGCCGTGAATAATCATCGAAAGTCTGCCTCTGAGCCGCTTCTTTTTGCAGAACCTGCCTTTCGTCTGACTTGCCGATTTCGTCCGACTTCATAACCTTTCCATTAACAACTATCGCCATAACTTCAAATCGTTTTATTACCACATTTCAACGGCTCTTATCTGCTGAAGATAAAGAGTGTCTGTTTTTGCCGTGAACCCACCACCAACCCAACCAAGAGCGAAGTCTTTGGGGTTTCTGGCTTTGCGTATCATTTCCCACAACGGGAAAGAATGTATTCCGTTTTCCTGCTCGAACTTACGGAAAGCAAGCAAACTGTCGTACACCTTCATAAACAAATCATAGTGGCTTTGGGCTATTCCAGGAACCGAGCGTTTGCAAGTCTGCTCAATCACTTGATCAATGTTATTGACCTTTACCCCATCATCACCGACAATGAAAGTAAGTGGGTAGGCTTTGAGAGATTCTTGTATCGCCTCAACGTAGGCCATGGCTTCGTTATTAATCGCCTGCCATTTCTCTTGCGCTGCTGACTTGTCACTCTCTGTAAGGGGCAAAGCCTCAACCTCTGAGAGTTTCTTGTCTATAACTGAGGAAAGCCAAGCCTCGTTACAATCCCCGGGGTCTGTGGGAACTTTACCCAAGTCTGCAATCATTTGCAAAGCCTTGTGGCCTTCCTCTATTCGTCTGGCGCAATTCTTAACGTCTGCACTCACCTTCAGCACATCTGCGTGAATGGTTACAACCTCTGGAAGTTTTCTCTCTTCGTTCATAGCCTCAAAATTAAACAAGGTCATTTTTCAAAGCCTGCTGTTTCTCGCTCTGCTGCTTCTCACGCTCATACTTTTCTTTGAGGTAGGCTTCGACTTGTGCATCGCTGTCACCTTCGCCAAGTCTCACTTTCAATTCGTCACGCTCTTTTCTAAGAGCCTCGATTTCTTGACGCTGCGCATCAATCATCGTTCTTGCATCTTCTAAACTTAGTTCTGCCATAATCAATCATTTTTTTAGTTCAACAACCAATTTTGGCGCAAATGTAAAGACTTTTTATTTGGCAACAATGGGAAATAACGAAAAATCGCTGTTTTTCGTCTATTTATATCTATAGTTAATGTATAGACAATGTAAAGAAAGCCGAAAAATTGTGTTCGTAATCGAAAAAATGTACCTTGATATAACCACCATTTCAGAATTATTTCGTACCTTTGCGCCATAGTTCCAAAATGTAGTTAAATAATAAGTTATAATATGACAGAAAAGAGCAATTTCAACGACTGAGGTGTAAGGCGCCGTTAGACGTCTGGAAGGGCTTTTTATGTGCTTAAAATGCAAAAGTGCTTAACCGTGAGGGATTCAAAGCCAATAAAATGGCATGGGAAATAATCCCAAGCGGATCACAGGAAGAGGCTTTCGAGCCTCTTTTTTAGTTTAAAACAATCAATACGACTATGAATATTGCCATCTACACCATTACGTCAGCCTTGCACGATGCCAAGGCTATCGATGCTGCAACCAAAGAGTTTCTAGAGAGTCTGAATATTGAGTACGACTTGCGAGGCAGCGACTTCAGCGACTACGGAAGTCATGCGCTACACCTTATCTATATACGCACGGGAGGAACAGAGGGCATCTTCAAACCGCTGCTGCCACAACTGCTACAGCAATCGAAACAACCTTTCTACCTGCTGACTTCAGGGAAAAGCAACTCGCTGGCAGCATCGATGGAGATACTGTCGTACCTGAATCAACAGGGCATCATAGGTGAGATCATTCATGGTTCAGCAACCTATATCCATCATAGAATTAAATTGCTGGAGCAGGCCGCTGAGGCACGGAGAAAGATGCAAGGATGTCGGTTAGGACTGATTGGCGAGCCTTCCGACTGGCTGATATCTAGTCGTTTCGACCGCGATATCGTGATGGAGCGTCTGGGCATTGAGTTGGTGTATATCCCCATCCAGGAACTTTTGGAGATGCCCAACGTGAAGAAAATCTACGAGTCGCTGAAAGCACTAGTGGAGAAATACGAACTGCAAGGCTTCACATTACGTTGCTTCGACCTTCTAACAACGATTCACGACACAGGATGTATGGCACTGGCCAAGTTAAACAGCGAAGGCATTGTTGCCGGATGTGAAGGCGACGTACCTGCCATGTTGTCCATGAAAATCGTCCAGTCACTGACGGGCATTTCCGGATTCCAGGCCAACCCTGCTTCTATCGACCCCGAAAAGGGCGAGATCTTGTTTGCCCACTGTACCATTCCCCTGAACATGGTAGAACGCTACGAGGTAGATACCCATTTCGAATCAGGTATCGGCGTGGGCATTCGCGGATACATGAAGGAAGGCCCTGTCACCATCTTCAAGGTAGCTGGCGACCTGAGCCGGCATTTCATCGCCGAGGGACGACTGGTACGTAACCAAGCAAAGCCTGACCTCTGTCGTACCCAACAAGTGATTGAGTTAGACGACAAAGGTCAGACGCGCTATTTCCTTACCCAGCCCATTGGCAACCACCACATCATTGTGCCTGGACACCTGAAAGAACTGTTGGAGGAGATTCTCAAATAGGAAGCGAAACACAACGAAGGTTCTGCTCCAACTGTTGTGTGGAGCTAGCCCCTACCAAGACGGAGGTGACTGCCTGCTGGTCGAGAATCCAGCGTAGTGCCATCTCCGCCAGGCTCTGTCCTTTGGACTCAGCCTCTTTGTTCCATTCATGAAGCTGAGCCAACAAGTCGTCTGTCAGCATCTCTGGGCGCAGGAATTTGTTTTTCGACATACGTGAACCCTCTGGGATACCATCAAGATAGCGTCCCGTCAGCAAGCCCTGAGCCAACGGTGAGAAAGCGATGAAGCCGACTCCATTCTCATGACAAAGCTGTAGGATTCCTTCCTCAATTGGAGCACGGTGCAGCATATTCAGCTTGCCCTGATAGATGAGCAAAGGAGCATCGTGGCGACGGAGGTAGTCAACCGCAAAGCGCAAGGGCTCCAAGGGCCAGTTGGAGATGCCGACATACAGGGCCTTACCACTGCGTACTATGTCCACCAACGCCTGCAGCGTTTCCTCCAAAGGAGTTTCTGGATCGTAGCGATGGCTGTAGAACAAATCCACATAGTCAAGATGCATACGCCGCAGACTCTGGTCAAGCGAAGCCATCAGGTATTTCCGCGAGCCCCAATTCCCATAAGGTCCAGGCCACATGTCGTAGCCTGCCTTTGTGGAAATGAACAACTCATCGCGATAGGGACGAAGGTCGTCATCCATCAGCCGGCCCAGTGTCTCCTCAGCAGAGCCATAGACAGGACCGTAGTTGTTTGCCAAGTCCAGGTGCGTCACCCCATGGTCAAAGGCATAGCGGACAATTTCCCGGCTACGCTCATAAGGGTCCACACTTCCGAAGTTATGCCACATGCCCAGTGAAACCTTGGGCAACATGACACCACTACGTCCACAACGCAGATACTGCATACCGTTCTCGTAACGGCTTTCATTTGCCTTATACATAGTCTAGTGATGTGTTTAGAAATAAAATCATTATTCATCCAAAGCAAAGTCCAACTGGCGTTTCTCCAGATTGGCGCGAGCCACCTTGATACGGATAGGATCACCCAGCTGATACTTATGATGATGGCGACGGCCTACCAGACAATAGTTCTTCTCGTCGAAGTCATAGTAGTCATCATCCAAGTCGTGCATAGGCACCATACCCTCGCAATGGTTCTCGTCTATCTCACAATAGATGCCGTACGACTGAATACCCGATATATGGGCGTCGTAGCTCTCGCCTATCTTGTCTTCCATAAACTCCACCATCTTATACTTGATGGAGTCACGCTCAGCCTGCTGGGCTGTCACCTCCATATCGGAACAATGCTCGCAAAGTTCCTCGTACTTCTCCTGATTAGCCGAGCGTCCACCATCCTGGTATTTGGTTAGCAAGCGGTGAACCATCGTGTCTGGGTAACGACGGATGGGCGAGGTGAAATGCGTATAATAGTCGAAAGCCAGTCCGTAGTGTCCGATGTTGTGGGTAGAATACCTTGCCTTCATCATGGCACGCAACGCCACCGTCTCTATGAGTTTCTGCTCTTTCTTTCCCTGACAGTCGTCCATCAGCGTGTTCAGCGACTTAGAGATGGCCCCTTTCGTACCAGCGGTCTTCATCTTATAGCCGAATTTGACAACAAACTCACGCAACGTTTCCAGTTTGGTGGGATCGGGCTGGTCGTGAACACGATAGGGCAATGTCTTGGCTTTATTGCCTTTCTTCACCCTACCCACACTCTCAGCCACCGTCCGGTTGGCCAGCAACATAAACTCCTCGATGAGTTGTGTGGCATCGTTGCTCTTCTTGAAATAGGCACGTATAGGCTTACCCTTCTCGTCAATATCGAAATGCAGCTCCTCACGGTCAAACTTCACGGCACCGCCCTTGAAACGCTTCTCACGCAACTTCTTCGCCAACTTGTCTAACGTGCGCAAATACTCGGCGTACTCAGCGGGGTCGGAGTTCTCATTTTTCCTTTCTCCTTTCTCATTTCTCATTTCAAGAAGTGCCTGTACTTCCTCATACGCGTATCTTCTATTACTCTTAATCACCGTATGGGCAATGTGGTAGTTCTTCACATTAGCCTCATCGTCGAGCGAGAAGATGACTGAATAGGTCAGTTTCTCCTCGTCGGGACGCAGCGAACAGATGAAATTACACAGGCGCTCAGGCAACATCGGAATAGTACGGTCAACCAGATAGACACTGGTGGCACGCTTTACTGCCTCCTTGTCTATGACACTTCCTTCCTTCACATAGTGAGACACGTCTGCGATATGTACGCCGACCTCCCATAGTTTCCCTTGCTTGCGAATACTGAGTGCATCGTCGAAGTCCTTGGCATCCTTGGGGTCGATGGTACAGGTAAAGACATCGCGGAAATCCTCACGGCGACTAATCTCCTGTGGTGTGATGCCCGGATCGATTTTCTCAGCGGCTTCTTCCACATTCTTCGGATATTTGTAGGGCAGTCCATACTGAGCCAGGATAGCATGCATCTCCACATTGTTGTCACCTTCCTTACCCAGCACGTCAATGACTTCGCCCACTATGTTCTTCGAATCCTTCGAAGGCCACTGCGTAATTCTCACCACAGCCTTGTCGCCCGTCTTTCCGCCCTTCAGCTTCTTTTTGGGCACCAGGATATCGTGTACAAAGATATTACCCTCAGTAATCAGGAAGGCATAGTCTTTCTCTACCTTCAGTTTACCGACAGCCTGATCCATCTTGTGCGAGAGGATTTCAACAACCATAGCCTCCTTGATATGTTTCTCACGACGAGCCATCATAGCTACTTTCACACGGTCACCATTCAGGGCAAACATCGAATTACGCTCCGATACGAAGATGGGCTTGCCGCCATCGTCAGGCTGGAACGAGTTCTTGCCGTTAGCCTTACGGATGAAGGTACCCTCCTGAACCTGTGTCTTCAGGTTCAAACGATACGAATTCTCAGAGGTCTTGGTTAGAAAGTCGTCCCACGTCATCTCCTCCATCAAGTCGATAGCCATCATCTTGACAGGATGGGTGTCGAACTTCAGGGCCTTGAATATCTGCTTACACGAGAAAACCTCGTTAGGATTTTGTTGGAACAATGTTTGCAGCATTTCTGCAATCTGTTTCTTGCTCAAACGTTTTTTTCCTTTTCCTTTGCTCATAGTTTTACGTAAATTAGTTTTCTAAGCGCAAAGATAATAAATAATTATGAATTATGAATTATAAATTATGAATTATTTTATACCTTTGCACCCATGAATCCAAGAATACTGATTACAGGAGCCAGTGGTTTTATCGGTTCCTTCATCGTAGAAGAAGCACTCGACAGAGGTTTTGAAACTTGGGCTGCTGTACGGAAAAGCAGTTCCAGAGAGTTTTTAAAAGACGAGCGGATCCACTTCATTGAACTGAACCTCTCGTCAGAGGAACAGCTGAAAAAACAACTGAAGGATATCCAGTTCGACTATGTGGTACATGCCGCAGGAGTCACCAAATGTCTGCATAAAGAAGACTTCTTCCGCATCAATACCGAAGGCACGAAGAATCTGGTACGTGCCCTGCTGGACTTACAAATGCCCCTAAAGCGTTTTGTTTATATCAGTTCGCTGAGCATTATGGGTGCTATTCGTGAGGAACAGCCTTATCAGGAGATTCGGGAGCGCGACAAGGCGCAACCCAATACGGCTTATGGCAAGAGCAAGTTGGAGGCCGAGCAATGGCTCAATTCTTTAAATGAGAAATTATTCCCATTTATCATCCTTCGCCCCACAGGTGTTTATGGTCCTCGTGAGCGCGACTACTTCATGATGGCCAAGAGCATTCAGTCGCATATCGACTTTGCCGTCGGATTCAAGCAGCAGGACATCACTTTCGTTTATGTAACGGATGTGGTACAGGCAGTCTTCCTGGCTTTGGAGAAAGGCGAGACAGGACGATGCTATTTCCTCAGCGACGGAGAAGTGTACCAATCGAGTACGTTCAGCGACTTGATTCGTAAAGAACTGGGCAACCCCTGGTGGATTCGCATCACGGCTCCCCTATGGCTACTACGCATCATCACCTTCTGTGGCGAGTATATGGGTCATCTGACAGGTAAGGTTACAGCCTTAAACAATGACAAATATAATATCATGAAACAGCGCAACTGGCGTTGCGACATCAGTCCTGCCCGTCAGGAACTGGGCTACGAGCCACAGGTGAAGTTAGAGGAAGGTGTGCACAAAAGCATAGTATGGTATAAAAAGAACAAATGGCTGTGAAGATTAGCGAACTCTTTATCAAGGACAAGAAGCCTCAGCACGGACTGCTGGCAGTCGAGTGGGTCATCATGGGCTACATGGTATTCACCCTGCTGATGATGGCATTCTTGTGGACCGATTTGGTCAGCGCCGAGGCTATGCTATGGGGGCGTCTGCGCTATGTCGTCGTAACACTTGCCGCATGGGCTCTCTACTGGGTATGGCCCTGCCGCCTGACATTGCTTGCCCGTATCGCAGCACAAATGTGTTTCTTGGGTTGGTGGTATCCCGACACCTACGAGATGAACCGCCTGTTGCCAAACCTTGACCACCTCTTCGCTTCCTGGGAACAAAGCGTCTTCGGCTGTCAGCCCTCCCTACTCTTCTCACAAGCCGTGCCCTACGGATGGTTCTCCGAATTGATGTGCCTGGGCTATGTGTCCTACTTTCCGCTCATCGCCCTGGTAACCCTCTACTATTTCTTCCAACGTTACAAGGAATTCCAAATGGCGACCTTCGTCATCCTGAGCTCCTTCTATGTTTACTACTTCATCTTCGTACTGCTGCCCGTTACCGGTCCCCAATTCTATTATCTGGCAGTAGGCACGGAAAAGATAGCTGCAGGCGTGTTCCCCGATGTGGGTAACTGGTTTTTGACACACTCGGAACGAATGGCAGCTCCTGGATGGGGCGATGGATTCTTCCACCATTTACTGGACATGGCCCATAATGCTGGTGAGCGTCCCACAGCGGCATTTCCCAGCAGTCATGTGGGAATAACTACCGTTCTCGTACTGCTGGCCTTTCGCACACGCAGCAAAAGCCTCATCTTCACCATCCTACCTTTTTATATATTAATGTGCTTTTCAACGGTTTACCTTTATGCCCACTATGCCATCGACGCCATAGCTGGTCTCCTGACAGGCATTGCATTCTATTATATCTTATGCCACCTCTACCAACGGGCATAAAAAATGGGGCTCCGCTGAACCCCTAACCTTTTTGTTAACCTTAAATCTAATACTATGAAAAACACACTGCAAAGGTAATGCTTTTATAAATAATGTGCAAGAAAAGTATGCTAAAAAGCAGTGTAAAGCATACACTTTCTTGACGTAAATCAAAGATTTATTAAAGTTTTTTGCTGAAAATTTGGTTGATTGAGAAATAATCACTATCTTTGCATGCGATAATAAGACATAGAGAGATTCAGGGATTCCGACAAAATGTGGGTCGGAATTCTTTTATTTTTTACGTCTTAACAATGATTTGAAATAATAACTAAAATAAAATAAGATTATGGCTTACATGTCACAAGAAGGCTATGACAAACTGATAGCCGAACTGCATCGCTTAGAAGCGATAGAGCGTCCAAAAGCCTCTGCAGCCATTGCAGAAGCACGTGAGAAAGGAGATTTGAGTGAGAACAGCGAGTACGATGCTGCCAAGGAGGCCCAGGCTCATCTGGAGGACAAGATCAACCGTCTGAAAGCTACCATTTCAGAAGCTAAGATTGTGGATACCTCTCGTCTGAGCACAGACTGCGTCCAGATTCTGACCAAGGTAGAGATGACCAATCTGACTACCAAGGCCAAGATGTCATATACCATTGTCAGCGAGAACGAGGCAGATCTGCGTGCTGGAAAAATCTCTATCAAGACCCCTATTGCACAGGGACTGCTGGGCAAGAAGGTAGGCGACGAGGTGGAGATTACCATTCCCCGTGGCACCATCAAACTGCGTATTGATAATATCAGCATTGCTTAAATAGTAAATTGTCAAATAGTAAAATTGTCAAATACTAAAATTGTCAAATAGTCAAATAGTCAAATACTAAGATGGATATTTTCAGTAAGATTGCCGCTGGCGAAATACCCAGCTATAAGTGCGCAGAGAACGACGAGTTCTATGCTTTTCTTGACATCAATCCCTTGGTAAAAGGTCACACCCTGGTGATTCCCCGTCGTGAGGTAGATTATTTCTTCGACATGAACGACGACGAGCTGGCTCGCTATCAGCAGTTTGCCAAGCGCGTAGCCATTGCCATCAAGAAAGCATTCCCCTGCAAGAAAGTCGCCCAGGTGGTATTAGGTTTGGAAGTGGCTCATGCCCATATTCACCTCATCCCTATGCAGAGCGAGGCCGATGCCGACTTCCGTCGCGAGAAGTTGAAACTGACCGAAGAGGAATTTAAGGAGATTGCTGCGAAGATTGCTGCAGCCTTCTAATTGGTTCACGGTTATTGCTTATTGGTTAACGGTTATTGGTTATTGTCTATGGTATTACTGAGTTTTGATACTGAAGAATTTGATGTGCCTCGTGAACATGGGGTGGATTTCTCGTTGGAGGAAGGCATGAAGGTATCCAAAGAGGGTACCAACCGCATCCTCGACGTATTGAAGCAGAACGGAGTGAAAGCCACGTTTTTCTGTACGGGTAACTTTGCAGAGCATGCTCCTGAGGTGATGCAGCGCATCATGGACGAAGGCCATGAGGTAGCTTGTCATGGGGTTGACCACTGGCAACCCAAGGAGACCGACTTTGCAGTATCAAAACAAATCGTAGAACGTGTCACAGGGCGTCAGGTCTATGGCTATCGCCAGCCTCGCATGTTTCCTGTCAGCGACAGCGAGATAGAGAAGGCAGGCTATCGTTATAACTCATCGTTAAACCCCGCCTTTATTCCAGGTCGTTATATGCATCTGACAGAGCCACGCACCTGGTTTATGAAAGGTGGTGTGATGCAGATTCCTGCCTCTGTCACTCCACTGGTACGCTTCCCCCTGTTCTGGTTGGCGTTGCACAACCTGCCGGAAAGCCTTTACCACATGTTGGTTCGTCGTACCCTCAGTCACGATGGCTATTTCGTAACCTATTTCCATCCCTGGGAATTCTATGACCTGAAGGAGCATCCTGAGTTCAAGATGCCTTTCATTATCAAGAACCATAGCGGACGCCAGATGATGCAGTGCCTTGACAATCTTGTCAAGATGCTGAAGAGCCGCCATCACGAGTTTATCACCTTTACAGAATTTGTCAATCGCCACTCATGATTAGATTAGCAACGGTTTCTCCCTGTTATAATGAAGAGGAAGTCCTGCACCACTCCGCAGAGCGCCTGACAGCCCTCTTCGAGCGTATGATAGCAGACGGTCTGATATCAGAAGACAGTATGATGGTGTTTGTCAATGACGGCAGTCGTGACCGCACCTGGGAGATGATTCGTGAGCTGCACAAGGAGAACCGTTTTGTGAGAGGCATCAACCTGGCCCGCAACGTTGGTCACCAGAATGCCATCATGGCTGGTATGATGACCGCCCGTGAATGGGCCGATGCCGTCATCACCATCGATGCCGACCTGCAAGACGACATCGAGTGTATCCCTCAGATGGTTCGTCATTTCGAGGAAGGCAACGACATCGTCTATGGTGTGAAGGTCTCTCGCAAGGCAGACCCGCTGATGAAACGCATGACCGCTCAGGCTTTTTATAAGATGCAAAGTTCGATGGGAGTGGAAAGCGTCTATAACCATGCCGACTTCCGACTGATGAGCAAGCGCTCCCTCGACATGCTGGCTACCTACAAGGAGCATAACCTCTATCTGCGCGGCCTGATTCCTCAGATAGGATTGCAGACCACCACCGTTGACGATGTCATCAGTGAGCGTTTTGCAGGCTCTTCCAAATATACCGTCAGCAAGATGTTGAAGCTCGCCCTGAACGGCATTACCGCCTTCAGCGTCAAGCCGATGTATGCCATTTTCTACATGGGACTCGTATTCCTGCTGATCGCATTGGGCATTGCCGTCTATGTAGCCCATGCCCTGATAACAGGAACTGCCGTACCCGGTTGGTCATCACTGATTCTCAGCATCTGGCTGGTAGGCGGATTCTTCCTGACTTCCCTTGGTATCATGGGTGTTTACATCGGCAACATCTATGCAGAGGTAAAACGTCGTCCGCTCTATCATATTCAAGAGATTCTGTAACCAAGTATGAACAAATACATGTTCCTCTTTCGAGACAAGGTGGCACAAGGACTGCGTCACCCATTCTTCCACGATTACCGCACTATCCTTCTGTTGTGGGTAGTCATTTGTCTGATTCTTGCTATTACAAAGTCATATAACAGCGATGGCAATTATCGTATCTTTATAGGTGTATGGAATCATACCCTTGCAGAATTGCCGCTTTTCGACCATTATCCGGAGGAGTACGATGACATGAACCACTATGGCCCCTTCTTTGCACTGGTCATAGCTCCTTTTGCATGGATGCAACGCTATGTTGGCATGTTTTTCTGGATGCTTTTCCTTTCCATGTTCCTCTATGTGTCCGTGCGCCGCTCCGACTTGACGAAATACCAGCAGTTGTTTGTCTTTTGGTTTTGCACCCACGAATTACTTAACGCTTTGTTCTTGCAACAGTATAATGTTGCCATTGCGGCAGGTGTCCTGTTAACATTCACGATGATTGAGCGGCGAAACGACTTTTGGGCAGCCTTCTTCATTATGCTGGGCACCATGATCAAGCTCTATGGCATCGTAGGACTGGCGTTCTTTTTCTTCTCGAAGAACAAGACAAAGCTGCTGCTCTCCTGTCTCTTCTGGGGCGTCGTGATGTTTGTGGCTCCGATGGCAGTAGCCTCTCCAGAATATATCATCAGCCAGTATTACGAATGGTACATCGCCTTGGTGGAGAAGAACGCCGATAACATCAATGTCTTGAACGGAAACATGGCTGACCTCTCGACAAACATCTCGCTGTTGGGTATGGTACGCAGGACGACACAGATTATCACCTACTCAGACCTTTGGATTATCATCCCTGGACTCATCGCATTTGGCATTCCATACCTGCGCATCTCGCAATATAAGCATGTAGCCTTCCGTCAGGCCTTACTCGCATCGGTGCTCATGTTTACGGTACTTTTCAGTACTGGCTCGGAAAACAGCACTTATATCATCGCTTTCGTGGGTGTCGCCTTGTGGTATTGCTGTGCTCCCTGGCAGCGAACGAAATGGGACATAGCCCTCATGGTTATTGTCTTCATTATATCCAGCCTTTCGCCAGGAGATTTGTTCCCCAAGGTTATCTACCGCGAAATCATCCAGCCCTATGCACTGAAAGCCCTACCTGTCAGCATCGTCTGGCTGAAGCTCTGTTGGGAGATGTACACCCGTGACTACTCTCCCAAGGCACTTTCACCCACAATATAGACTGGACGTTCTTTGGTTTCGTAGAATATACGTCCCAGGTATTCACCGATAATACCCAGTGACAGCAACTGCACGCCACCAAGGAACAGTATAACGGTCATCAACGTAGGATATCCTTGAACAGGGTCTCCCCATACCAAGGTAGTGAAAAGCACATAGCACATGAAGGCAAAGGCTACCAACGATACGATACCTCCCAGAATGGTAGCCAAACGCAAGGGTGCTGTTGTGAACGAGGTAACACCGTCGATGGCCAGGTTAAGCAGTCGGAGGAAATTGAAGGAAGACTTTCCTGCAAAGCGGTCACCTTGCTCAAACCATATCTCATGTTTCTTGAAACCTATCCAGCAATACATTCCCTTGGTATAACGCTGGGTTTCGCGTAACTCCTTCAAGGCGTTGATGCACTTACGGTCTAACAGTCGGAAATCGCCCACATTCTCCAGTATCTCTACACGTGTAGCCTGCTGCAACATGTGATAATACAATAATGAGAATCGCTTGCGCAGCCAACTCTCCTTGCCGCGGGTAATACGTTTGGCATACACGTCCTCATAGCCTTCCTCCCACTTTTCAAGCATATCGGGAATGGCCGTGGGAGGATGTTGCAGGTCGGCATCCATGATGACCATACAGTCGCCTGTTGCATAGTCAAAGCCTGCCAGCATGGCGTTCTCCTTACCAAAGTTACGCGACAAGCTCACATAACATATCCGCCTGTCTTTCTCACGAAGCTGTTTGATGATATCCAGGGTACGGTCTTTACTTCCGTCATTGACCATCAATACCTCCCATGCATAATCCGTCTGGGTGTCCATCAACTCTTTCAGCGCCTCATAGAGGGCATCCAGTGACCCTTCCTCATTATAACAGGGAATAAGAATCGTAACTTTCTTCATAATTTATAACCTTTTAAATGCAAAAAACTTCTGACCGATATAATTGATAAGCATAAACAACCCCGTGCCCACCAGCATGGCTATGTTCTCGACTATCGTCTTGCTGAAGTGCATGCTCTCCAGTGCATAGCGCGTCAAGGGCAGTGCCAGGCTATAGGCTATCAGATAGCACACGATGATGTTCAGTGCAAACTTGACGATGCTTCGCCAGTCGTTGCCCTGATAGTGGAAGGTGAAATGCTTGTTCAGGAAATAGCTGAGGATGCTGCCGAAGAAGTAGTCGCAGAACGAGCTGACCCAGTAGCTGCAGCCAAAGACGTTGTAGAGCACAAACATGATAGCCGTGCCAAACAGCGTGTTGACCACTCCTACAACGAGAAAGGTCAGGAACGTCTTATCGAATACTTTTTGCTGCATAGTCCTTGCTGTACATCTCAAAACACAGTTTCAGCCATATCAGCGTGACGGGCAGGGCCTTGAGCGCATAAGGCTGTACCCACTCCTTACGGAGATAGGCAGGAAACAAGTCGCTGGGCGACAGGCTGCTCAGCACAAAGGCAAACACCAGCAGGGCAATGTCCCAGTTCGTACGCTGCCAGGGTGCTGCCGTGTACCAGATGACGATACCCACAAAGGGGATGATATAGCCGCTCGACTCACTACCCGTAGAGAAGAGCACCACGAACATCAGTACCGAAGCCAGCAGCGTCTGGCGGAAAGCCACATGCTTATATTGGCTGAAGCGCAGATAAGGGATACCGAACAGCACCAGTCCCGGCCCTATCAGCCACAGATCGTTGAATACCGCTCCCGAGATGCGGTGCACCATGCCTAAGAGTGATATGTTCTGTGCTATCGATTCCAGGTTCTCCCCGTTCTTCTCCGCCAGACTCGTGAACCACTCCTGATATTGTCCTATGATAAATTCCGGACTACTGATGACCATGGGCGCAACGAACATGACGACGCTCCACCCTATCAGCGACAAGACAAAGCGCACCTTATGCTTTGAGAAGAAGAAGAACGCCAGTCCCACGATGCCGTAGAGTTTGACAAAAGTGCCCAGCACGATAAAAAAAGCAGCTTCCGTATCACGCTCCCTCTCTATCAGGAAGAAAGCCAACACGATGATGGCAGCAATGGCTATGTTGAACTGCTGCATGTAAAGGGCCGTCAGCAACTCATGGGCGCAGAACCACAGGACAAACAACTGCTGGTATTTCGTCAGGTCTGAACGACGGATGGCGACATACAAGAATAAGGAAAGCACCACGCACCACAACAGCAGCCCCAACCATTCGGGCACTACGGCAAAGGGAGCGATGAGCAGCGAGAAAACAGGTCCGTAATAATTCACATCCCCATACTCGGCAGGATAGGCCGCATAAAGGGACACCTGTTGCCACGTATGCCAGAAAACACCACGGAAAATCAGGAAATTATTATGGCTGTGCATCTTCATGACAGCAGCCAGCACACCCAGCAACAGCCACAATCCCAACAAGGTACGATAGTCGTAAAAAAACGGTTTGGCGAAAAACGCCCGACATCTGTCCATCATAATTTATGTATTTTGCTTGCAAAATTAATAAATATTTTCTAATTTTGCAACCATGAACGAGAAAAACAAGATATCGGTAGTCATCAACACCTATAATGCCGAGCAGCATCTGGAGCAGGTATTGGAGGCTGTCAAGGACTTTGACGAGATACTGATATGCGACATGGAGAGTACAGACCGTACGCTCGAAATAGCCAAGAAACACGATTGTAGGATTGTCACTTTCCCCAAGGCCAACCATAAGAGTGCAGAGCCAGCCCGCACCTTTGCCATCCAGGAGGCAGCCAACCCGTGGGTGCTGGTAGTGGATGCCGACGAGATTGTGACACGTGAACTGCGCGAGGAACTCTATCGGCTAGTCAGTCAAGAGGATGGCGCAAAGGGGTGGTACATCCCCCGCATCAACCAGTTTATGGGCAAGCCGCTCAAGTGTGCCTACCCCGACTACCAGCTACGGTTCTTCATTCGCGAGGGCACGGAATGGCCTCCCTATGTACACACGTTCCCTAAGGTGAACGGGCCCCTTGACTATCTGCCGAAGCAGCGCAAGGAACTGGCTTTTATCCATTTGGCAAACGACAGTGTGCATTCCATCATGGAGAAGGACAACCGTTACAGCGACAACGATGTCGAGAAAAAAGCTCATAAACAGTGGGGCACTGGAGCCTTGCTATGGCGTCCGTTTTGGCGATTCTTCAAGTGCTACGTGATGGAGGGCGGTTGGAAGGACGGTCCCCGAGGGCTCATCTATGCAGGTCTGAAGGGTATCTATCAGTTCCAGCTGGTGGCAAAGATGATTGAGAGAAGACAGAACAAGGAATGAAGATTCTCTATTATTTGACTTACGCCGTACTCTGGCTGTTCTCACTTCTGCCGATGTGGGTCCACTACCTGATATCCGACGGCATCTACGTGATAGTCTATCATCTGGTGGGCTATAGGAAGAAACTGGTAAGGAAGAACCTTTCAGACAGCTTCCCTGAGAAATCGGAAGCAGAGATCATCAGGATTGAAAAAGATTTCTACCGTTGGTTCTGCGACTATTTTGTAGAGACCATCAAACTGCTGACCATCAGCAGGCAAGAGCTGAGAAGACGCATGGTGTTCAAGGGAGCGGAACTCGTCAACAAACTGACAGAGAACGGACAGTCGTGTGCCGTCTATCTGGGGCACTACTGCAACTGGGAGTGGATAACCTCCCTACCCCTTTGGGTGACTCCCAAGGCCCAGTGCGGCCAGATTTACCACGTGTTGGAGAACTCGGAGTTCGACAAGCTCTTCCTGAAGCTTCGCCAACGCATGGGTGCCGTCTGCATACCGATGGCTGAGACGCTGAGGAAACTGGCAGAGTACAGACAGCAACGGCAGCCGGTGGTCATAGGCTACATCTCCGATCAGGTACCCTTCTGGAACAACATCCACCACTGGTGCCCATTCCTCAACCACGACACGCCTGTGCTGACGGGCACGGAGCGACTGGCACGGAGTGCAGGGCACGCGGTGTTCTATATCGACGTGGAACGTCCGAAGAGGGGATACTATGTGGCAGAGTTCAAGCTGATAGCGCGCGACCCCAAGCAGACGGAGGATTACCAGTTGACAGATGCCTACTTCACGTTGCTGGAGGCGTCCATCAGACGGGCTCCCCAGTTCTGGCTATGGACCCACAACCGATGGAAGCGCACCCACGAGGAGTTTAACCTGCGATACGATGCAGAGACGGGACGTGTGGACCTGGGGCCTTTGGAAGACATCAAGAAAAAGAAGGGACTACTATGATATTTGTACGCGACAAAGGTCAGATGTGCAACAACATCTTGCAGTACGGACACGTCTATGCCTGGGGCAGAGAACATGGACGCGCCACCATGTCCATGCGCTTTGCCTACAAATATCAGTATTTTCATATCTGCAACACGCGCTACCATAACTTCCCGACCTATCTCTATGCGAAATACGGAGCCAAGATGGGACTGTTTCCCGTTGTCTGTTTTGACCGCGAAGGCGCTGACTACCAAGAAGCAGAACGACAAATGGAACGCCATAACACCCTCGTCGTCGAAGGATGGTATGCCCGCTGGTACGACCTGTTCCTGAAATACAAGCAAGATATCATCCGCCTTTTTGCGTTTAACAAGGATATCGAGCAGCGGGTCGGCACGCTCTTAGACGACAGCCTGCGACTGGGAATTCACATCCGCCGCGGCGACTATCGTAACTTCCAAGGAGGACGTTTCCTCTATTCCGACGAACAGTACCTTAACGTCATTCGCTCCTTCCTGTCCCTGTTTCCTCAGCAGCAAGTGCATCTGTACATCTGTGGCAACGACCCGCATCTCGACAAAGAATACTACCTGCAGCAACTGCCCGCGTGTCAAGTCACCTTCCCCGACGGCAATCCAGGTGAAGACCTTTGCCTGCTCTCTCATTGCGACTATCTGATAGGGGCACCCAGTACTTTCTCGCTCGTTGCAGCCATGTACCGCGACCTGCCGCTCTACTGGGTGGAAGACTCAACCCTTCAGGTGTCACAGGACTCCTTCAAGCATTTCGACTATCTGTTCAGACACATTTACTAATACATCCTCATCTATGACTATTTTTTTCATGATCTTTGGAGACAAGACCGTCTATCACGTTCAAGCATACCTCTCCATCCGCTCCTTCCAGAAACAGATGAAGGAGCACGACCGTATCGTTGTCATTACGACACATCCGGAGTTCTATGCCTCCAGTGGGACCGATGTCATCAAAGTAACCAATGAGAACATCAAGGAGTGGCAGGGAGAACGCAACTTCTTCTGGCGAGCCAAGATAAAGGCCATTGAGTATATGTCCAACCAATACCCCGACGACCACCTGATATACCTGGACACCGACACGTTCCTGTACGGTTCGCTGGATGCCATGCGCGCGCTGCTGGACCAGGGACATGGCATGATGCATCTGAAAGAAGGGCACCCCAGCACCATGATGACCCGTTCGCTGAGAATGTGGAAACAGATTGCAGGAAAACAGTATGGAGGCATCACGATGGGTATGGAACATGAGATGTATAACGCAGGAGTGGTGGCCCTTCCCAAAGAGAAAGCCAAGTCCATCGCCTCACTGGCCCTCGCCCTTTGCGACGGCATGCTTGAGGACGACGTCGAGCGCATTGTCATCGAGCAGTACTCGCTGTCCATCGCCCTGTTTGAGCAGACCCAGCTGCTGGAGTGTGACAATTATATCGGCCATTACTGGGGCAACAAGCCCGAATGGGAAAGCCTGGCATATAACCTGATAGCCAATGCCCACATGAAGAAAATGTCGTTGGCCGAGGAACTGGAGCAGTTAGACTTCACCCGGAAAGACCTACCCCCTATCTACATCCACCATTCCAGCACAGGACGGCGTCTGAAGGATACCATCGACAAGCTCTTCAAGGACAAGAATCAGAAATACATTTTATCAGACAACGAATGATCAAGATACGAGGAAAAGAAGGAGTGGTGCACCGCACCGGCAAGGAGATTCAGAACGTGTTCCAGAACCTGTTCAAGCAACGCGGCAAGTGGCGGCGAAAGGCACAGGAACTGGCACCCTACTATACGACGACGGCACCCAGAGCCACCAACGCCAGGAAACAGATTATCTGCATGTATGACGGCAGGATGGACCACGGAGGCATTGCCGACCGTCTGCGCGGCGTGGTGTCGTCATACGATGTAGCCAAAAAGATGGGCTACGACTTCCGCATCTTCTTCGACCACCCCTTCCGACTGGAGGACTACCTCGTTCCGGCAAAGGTTGACTGGCGCATCACGAAGGAAGAGCTGTGCTACAACCCCGAGGATGCCGAGCCCATGTTCTGCGGCTCCAATGCCACCTTTGTGGAGCCCTTCTTCCAGCGGCTGTGGTTCAAGAAGCGGTTCCGTAAGGCCCACAAGCAGCTGCACGTCTATACCAACGCCCTGCTGCTGCCTCGTAGCAAGCGCTATGGCGAGCTGTTCCGCGAACTGTTCCGTCCCAGCGAGCGGCTGGAGGCAGCACTACGGCACTACAGCGAGCCATTGGCTGGCGGCTACGTCACCATATCACTGCGCTTCATAGGGCTGCTGGGCGACTTTGCAGAGCGTGATGCCAGACACATCACCCCAGAGGAGCAGGAGCAGCTGATAGAGCGCTGTCTGACAAAGATACAGCAACTGCACGACAAGCGCACAGCCGGCAAGAAGGTGCTCTTGACCAGCGACAGCACCCGCTTCCTCAAGCGCGCCGCCGAGCGCTTCGACTTCATCTATTACATCCCTGGGGACGTCGTACACATCGACTATCAGGACGCCACGTCCGACGACATCAACATCAAGCTGTTTGTCGATATGCTGATGATTAGCCGCTCCGAACAGGTGTTCTTGCTACAGGCAGACGGCATGTACAACAGCGGATTCCCGCGTAGGGCTGCCCAGATTACGGGTGTACCCTTCCACCACGTCCGCTTCTGACTGTGACATGAATCAAAAACAAGAAGGCCCGAGCCATTTTGCCCGAGCCTTCTTTCTTTGACCTAAAGGTGCAAAGCGACCCAAGGGTCGAGCGCACTTTTCCCTTAAAACGGTCCGTAGCCCATGCAACTGGTCGTGCCCAGTGCAGTCACGAAAGCTGTGAGAGCGGCTACTATCACCTTCACCACTACCTCAATCAATCGATTCTTCTTCATAACTCTCAATTATCAATTCTCCGCTCGGCTTTGCCGCTTGGCTCGCCAAGAATTCTCAATTAGCGAATGCGTTAATCTCCATCGCCGAGGTCGTCGTTGTTCGAACCGCCACCACCCTCCGTGGTTCCGTTACCCGTGGTTCCGCTCTCTCCGTTACCCGTGGTTCCGTTCTCGGTGTCCTCGATGTCACCGCTGTCGCCCGAGGTCACGCGCTTCAGCACGTTACCGTCCTCGTCCAGGCAGGTAATCTGGATACTGGTGTTCTTCAGCTCGTCCTTCAGCTCCACGTTAGGGGTGAAGATGATGCGGCGCACGCTGATCAGGTTCGTCTTCACGTCCTCCAGCTCAGCCACTGCCTTCGAACGGACGCCGAAGCGCATCGTTCCCAGTCCGGGCAGGGGGATGGAGTGACCCTCGGTGGCCCACGTGCGGATTACCTCGCCGGCAGCGTCCCAAGCCGCCTTGATGACACCTGCAGAGATGCCGCTGTGGGTAGCGGCCTCGCTGAACACCTTCTTCTCCTGGATGGGGACGTAGAGGTCGGGACGCATCACGAATTTCATACCAGGGTTCTTACCCAGCTTCACCTCACGTCGTTGTGCAATTACTTTAATAGCCATAATTTTTAATAATAAGTTAGTTAGAAAATTGTAAAATTAATTATTAATACTCTCTGTGTCGCTCTCCGAGGCCGTCCGAGGGTGCTTTAAGGAAGAATCTTGCTATCATTAATGCGCGCAATTTCTAGATTTAAATCTCGCAATTTTTTCCTTTAATGGCTCGCCCGCCGTTCTCATTGATTGACATTGCAAAGGTACGAAAAATTCAGAGGTATTGCAAGCCTTTTTCTTTTTTATTTTCGATTTATTTCAAATGTTAAAATCGTCCCCAGTCGAGTGTGCGGCAGTGCGGCAGAGCGGCAGAGCGGCATTACGTAAATCACTATCGCGGCGAGCTGAACTATTATATTATAATAATTATTATATATTGTAATATATAATAATTTAAAATAGATATACATGCCTCACCTTTACACTATGCAGACAACCCAATGGCGTCAATGCCGCGCTGCCGCACTGCCGCATTGCCGCGCTATCGAATATTTTCCAAAAAACACGTGGACTTTCAATAATTCTTTGTACCTTTGCAATCATGAAACCAGCTCAGATATTCCACCAGTACATCTGGATCATCAACACGCTCAGGGCCTATAAGCGGCTGACGTTCGAACAGCTGAACCAGAAGTGGCAGGACGACGCCGTGGCCGACGGCAATTCACTGCAGCGCTCGTCGTTTAACCGCCATCGCGACGCCATTCAGGACATGTTCGGCATTATCATCGACTGCGAGCCACGAACTTATAAGTATTTCATCCGCAACACAGAGGTGCTCGGCGACGACAGCGTCGAGAGTTGGCTCTTCTCGACGCTTGCCGTGCATGGTGTCTTGGCCGACAGCGCTGCCGTCAAGGAGCGTATGGTGTTGGAGAATGCACCTGCTGGCGAGCAGTATCTCGACATCCTCATCCGTGCCATTCGTACTAACCACCGCTTGTATATAGGCTACCGGAAATTCGGGGCCGAGGCTTACGAGAAGGTTGTTTGTCCTTACGCCCTGAAGCTGTTCCGCCAGCGCTGGTACCTGTTGGCGCTAAATGACGAGAAGCAGATGCGCATCTACGCCCTCGACCGTATGACGATGGTGGAACAGACGGACGAGACGTTCGAAATGCCTGCCGACTTCTCTGCGCAGGCCTACTTCTCAGAGTACTTTGGCGTGCTGACGGACGACACCCCTCTGGCTCACGTTATCCTGCGCGCTCACAAGTGGATGCCCAACTACCTGCGCACGCTGCCCCTGCACCACTCGCAGCGCGAACTCGAATCCACGCCCGACTATACCGATTTCTCCTATGACATCCGCCCCACCACCGATTTTCTTGGCGAACTGCTGCGCCACAGCGACGGCATCGAAGTGCTCCAACCGCTGGAACTTCGCGAGAAAATGCGGCAAATGATAGCCGAAACTCTTAAAAGATATTAAAATTTAGTGGGGTGTCCTGACTTTTAGGACACCCTACTTTTAATTTTGCAATCGGAAACTTAAAAATTTATAGTTATGATTGCAAATAAGACTATTTCGATAGATGCGCTGATAGACTTAGTAATGGCCAAGTTGTTCCTATTGGCAGAGTACGTGTGTGATAAAACCTCATTCCGCTCTGTCAAATTTCGTTATTTCTGGCGAAGAGAGGCGTAACAATCTTGTTTTATGCCTACGTAAAGGTAGAGAGTGTTAATAATACCTTATATTTATAGTTGATTTTTGCAGATATGAGAAAATTTTGTATTTTTGCACAAATTATTTCATTTATGGAAAGACAGCCGGACAATAATATGGCAAAGCGTTTCCTAAAGATGGAGATGCTACGCAGAGGTATCAGTTCTGAGAAGCTTCAGACGTTGTTGTCTGAGAAGGGCTATTCATACACGTTGTCAAGCATAAACAGCAAGATCAGTAGAGGTACTTTTAGCGCTTCTTTTTTGATACAATGTCTTGAGGCCATGAAATGTGATAAAATTGATTTAAACAATCTTTTCCGTAAGTTATGAGTAATTGCATAAGTAGACTAGTACAATACGTCAATACATCACTTGACGGTTATTGTGACAAAGACGAGATGGATGTTGTATGTGCATCCATATCTGTACTTTATGCAATAAAGAAATTGACGTGGGCAAATAGTACTATTTGTTTCGATTACCATGGGGAAGAATATAATAGAGTTAAGTCCCATTTTGGTGATCTGGTGTCTTGTTATGATTACTATATAGGTAAACTTGCCCCTGAAAAGCTTGCTCAGCTTAACTGTCTTATTGATGATATTCTGACAGGGAATCCTGCTGATTCAAACATGGTATCATGGATTTATCAGCAGCTGAAAGGTACTTTGGCCAAAGAGGCACTAAAAAAAATAGGTAGTGACAAGAATAAACTGACAGGCACAGACATGCTGGTTCAAACTCAGTTCTTTACTGACAACTATATGGTCAGATATTTGGTTGACAAGGTATTTGAGATGCAAAAAGATAATCTGCCTAATGTTGTCTTTATAGATCCTGCTTGTGGTGGGGGAAATTTCTTGACCTACATATATAAGAAGCTTCTTGACTGGTACAAGATTCATACTGAATACGATGTAAATACGATTAACTCACTCATATTATCTAAGAACCTCGTTGGTTATGATCTCGATACAAACCTCTCAAAAATTGCAGCTCTTTCCCTCTATATATGTAGCAGGCTTCGCACAGGCTTATCTGATACTGCTGACATTTTTGTTTATGGTGGTATACAAGATGATGTAAGAGGTTTTTTGACGCGGAACGTCAAGTCAAACATCATTTCAGACATGGATATGGCACAATTAATGTCACATATACGTGAGCAACATGCTCCCATTGTGTACATTACAAATCCGCCATTTATGGGAAAGAGAGATATGGATCTGTGCCTTAAGGAATATCTACAAAGCTATTATCCAAGTTCAAAGGGTGACTTATGCTTCTCATTCATGGAGCAGGTTATGCATTGCATGAGGAGTCAAGATTTGTTTGCAGCGGTTACTCAAAATGGTTGGTTGGCTTTGTCGACATTAAAGGGATTTAGAAAGAAACTCCTTGATAAATTCTTCCTGGACACATGTGTTGACATGGGTGCGAATGCATTTGAGAATATCAATGGTGAAAAGACAAATATCGTATTATCAATTATAACAGGAAAAAGCAAGCAACGTTGCAAAGATAGTATTTTCGTCAATCTGAGAGGAAAAAACATTGCAGAAAAAAAGTTATTACTATCAAATGGGCAATACGAAGAGTATTCTGTAAACATGGATGTTTTCAGACGTAATGCCAATTATGAGTTTTGTTACCAATTAGGAAATGATATCGAGCAAATCAAATCGATGCCATTATATGGTGATTATAGTAAATGCATGCAGGGATCATCAACAGGTGATAACAAGACGATGGTTAAGTATATATGGGAAACCAATGAACCAGGGTGGGTGCTCGCTAGTAAGGGTGGAGGATATAGTAAATGGGGTGGCCTCAATTATTACAGGGTAAAATGGGGTATACATGGTGAGTTGCTAAAGAGCAACAAAGGTAGTGCATTGAGAAACCCCAATGAGATAGAGAACACAGCACTTGTTTACAGTGATACAGGTACACTTGGCTTAAGCACAAGATGTAGAATAGATGGTCAGGTATTTATTGCCTCAGGTCCTGGTATAAAAGTGCTTAAGGGAAATCCATTGTGCCATCAGGCTTTTCTGAATTCTAAGATTTCTACCTATTTTCTGAAAATTTTGAATCCCAAGTTTACAGTAAGTGCTGGTTACATAAGTAAAATTCCCGTTGCTGATGGTCTTCTCGATGACAAGTTTTTGGCTTTGTCTGCAGAGAAATGTATCTATCTCAAGCAAGAATACTTATCTCGTAAATTGCCTAATTATGAATTCGCTCATGATAATTATGCAGCAATACTCGATGTTGAGAGCTATATAGAAAATGCAATTAAAAAAGATATATTTAATCAATATCGCAGATATATATACGAGCAAGAGACTGATAAATATATTTTGGGGAAGTATCATCTATCTGATGCTCAAAAAGCAGAATATGACAAAATGATGGGTAGTAATATTTCCTATACTGGCAGTATGTTGAATTTGAGAAGAATTGACAAGATGCTGGCATCCACTATGAATGAAAGCTGTCAATCAGTAAGTCGCAAATTGAATGGCTTTATTGTAGGAACTGAGAATTGCATAGATATGATATCGTATATGTACTCTCTTCCGCCCAAAGACATCACACGATACTTGTTGTCTAATGCTTCATATCTTTCTATAACAAAGCAACTATATATGAGAGATTTAGTACATAAGATAATTTTAAAGGTATCAGATGTAACTTCTTTGTCTGAGGTTCATGTTGATGCAAATTTATCTATAGACATAATTCTCGAAAGGATAAAAGAACATTATCCCTTGCTTTTTAAACAACTTCAATTTTCCAGTGAATTGATAAAGGACATCCTTGATAATGTACACAATAAATGTTTCTTTAACAAGCCAATACTTCAGTTATGAATTTCCTGCAACAGTATAAGGACGCATTGTCACAAGTGTTAGAAATCGCATATCAAAACAAGGAAGAAATCAATCCTGTTTTGATATGCCGACTACTGTTTACTGTTCGCACATATTTCGTTGCATGCTGTTATGTATCTGCTCACTGCCTAACTGTATATAAGCGAGCAATGAGTTTATATGAAAGTATGGCATGGCTGAGAGAGAACATTTCTGAAAAAAGTCCTTTCCTTGTCGTTTATAACCAAACTTCAGAGCAAATAAACGAGATTGTCAATAGTTATGTTTCTGATATTGACACAGAGAGTTTTACTTATAATCTGGGCTTTATCTATGAAACTCTGTTGCATACTGATGTTAGCGAAACATCTGTTGTGGATGGTGACTTGTCGAGAAACAAACAAGGGAGTTATTATTCGCCTAGTGAACTTGCTTCATATCTTACAAAAGCTGTAATTGACAATTATGTAAAAAATAATGGTTTGCAGGGGTTAAACACCGCTCATATAATAGACTTTTCATGCGGATCAGGTATTTTCCTGAAAGAAGCCCTTAGTTATATTGGCAGTTTACTAAATTTGAACCATGGTGAATTGTCTCGTATTGTGGACAATCTTTATGCCTGCGATGTTGATTTTATAGCACTAGAAATTTGCAAATTCAACATTATGGATTATGTTGAGAATGCTGATATATACGATAAACTTTCTGAACATTTCAGACATGCAAATTTTCTTCTTGATACAGAAAACGAGAAAGGATCCAATGAGAAAATTGATGCATATCTAAATGGGTATATATATCATAGGGATCTTGCCGTCGGTTTTGATTTCTTAAAGCAGTATGATATTATTCTTGGTAATCCTCCATGGGAAAAGATAAGATTTGAAGAAAAAAGTTTCTATGCTCAATATGTTGCTTCAATAGGAAATATAAATTTTAAAACTGACGTAAACAATGCTATTGAGAATGCAGGAAATGCCAATAAAGCGTTGGAAGAATATTGCTCAACGTATAAGCAGCAAATTTCAAGTGCGAAAGAAACGATAAAAAAATCTCGTCGTTTTGAGTCTTCCTCCGCTGGCGAACTGAATACAAGTAATCTGTTTACAGAGGCAGCATATGATCTCATGTCTAACAAAGCTTCTGTAGGACTAATTGTAAAAAGTTCTACTATTGCTACAAAAGCAAGCAAATCATTATATGACAAAATCAGTAACAGAGTTTGGGCCATTTATGACTTTATTAACAGGAAAAGATTCTTTAATATAGATGGAAGAGAGCGTTTCTCTCTTTTGATAATGGATGGATTGAAACACAATAGTTTTAACCTAGCCATGAATATTCAAGATATTAATGATGTAGCCCTCAATCGTGTTAAAGTCACCAAGAAAGACTTATGTTTGCTTAATCCAGAAACAGGGATGATTCCAAATCTGGCATCATCAAGAGATTTGGCAATTTTAGTTTCAATATACGAGAAACTTAAGACAGTTGCAGACGTGTTCCCAACTCTGAAATATGGACGTCTTGTGCACTTTACAAACCACGCCAACGATATAGACAAGACAAAACTGTCAGACAACTTGCCAGTTTATGAGGGAAAATTCTTTTCTTCGTTTGATGGTTCTTATGCAGGTTTCAATCACATTGCCTTTGTTGATAGATATAAGGCAAAGGCACATGCAGGAAAACTGTCTGATTTAGACAAAAAAAATCACAACTATCCAGAATCCAGGTTTTTTATTAAAAAGTCAAAATGGAATGCTCTTTCTGCAAACTATAAAGCAGATTATATGTTGGCATGGCACAGCCTTACTTCTGCTACAAATAGCAGAGCTTGCATTGCAACAATTCTACCATTTATGCCTGCCTCACAATCTGTTCAATTCCTGATTTCAGATTCGAAAGATGCGCTAGTATATCTATGCTGCCTCTTCAATTCTGTCGTTTTTGACTATATTGTAAAAAATAAACTAACAGGTATTGATTTGACTCAAACTTTTATTAAACAAATTGCTATCCCAGGAATTGAAACAGCAAAGGCATATAAAGTTAAATGTAGGGGTATGAATATCTCAGCATTTGAGTATCTTACCCATATTTGCAGAGAACTACTTAAGGATGACAATCGTTGCGATGGCCTTTTTTCACAAGATAAAGAAATTGGAATAGAATTACCATCAAATAGAAACAAGCTACAAATGATGATGGATACATTCGTAGCTTGTTTGTATGGGATAAATGCTGAGTGTTTCGATTATATATTCAAATCATACTCTACGTATTCGACAGATGAAATTAATGAAATGAAAGATGAACTCAATCTTCTGTTGAGTTGATTAAACCATAAGCACGGCCTTGGCCATTTCCACCTCGTGCCCAATCGGAGGATTGGGATATCATGTTGTCTAACTCTGACTCGTCAAGAATATAGAAGTTGAATTTGTTTGCTACGCTTGTTTTTTCGAAAATCAAAATCTTATGTTGGAATCCTCCATATTCTCCAAGTTTGGGTGATGAAATATCGGTCATTTTCAAACCACCAGCCGTTTCTCCTTTAATTTGCAATCGCCAATTGTTGTTGCCATGTCCATATAGTATGGTGTTGTTCTTATAAATCTTACCATTGTAGACAAGATTGATATCCTTCGTTATGTTATGATTTGTCTTGTCTATACCAAAGAAGTCTACACTGCCAAACTTCTTAACATTATCAAGTTTCCCTTGCGCGGATAGATCCAGAATGTTTCTTGAGCCTCCTGTCATCTCGCAAGTTTCAATCCACATACTATTACCAGATAACACAGCAGATGCCGTGTGAATCATAATATCCTTGTCACCCGCTTTCATAATTTGAGTTTTTACACTTTTTTTGGTCGAGGACTTAGGAGTCTTAATTTTTAGCTTGGCAAAAGTTTTGTTTAAGGTCTCAACATCTGACAATTGGGCAGTTGAAATGACTTCACTATGAGAATTATTAACTGCTCTCAATGTCTTTTCTGGGAGAACGACCTTGGTTTTTACTAACGTGTCAAGAATCTCTTCTGTAAGGAGTTGACAAGTAGTTGACTCACCATTGATAAAATTATTGTAATAGTCATAAATGTCTGAAAGGAGTTCTCTTCCTTTTTCGTCTTCATCTCCATATTCATTGCATACGCATAATGAAGCCTCGACGTTCTGGTACAATCCAGAAGTAGTCAAATTTGAAGAACCGACAATAACAAAGTATTTGTTTTCTCCCTCAAATGTATATATCTTAGGGTGATACACGACCCTGTTTGGGGAAAAGACAATATACGTGGGTATTCTTTCTGCAATTAACAACTCAAGAGCTTCTTTGGATGTACCATGCAAATCCACACCAACATACAAACGTATCGTGCCATTTTTCTTAATATGAGCCTTAACATTTGGAAGTATCTGTTTGATACCACCTACACTTGCAAAAGCCACAAAGGCAGAAAGCTCTTGATAGTTATTGCTTTCAAGAATATTGTTGATTACATCGCCAGCAGGTTTATCAGTTGGTAACGACAACCCTTGTCCTATAAATTTTACTTCCATCTTTATTTGTCTTTAAACTACAGAAACAATTATACAGGGCTATAAACTCTGTATTCATACTGCAAACTTACATATTTTTTTTGTATTACGCCTTATTTCAATTAAGAAATTAAGTATTCTTTAGAGTAAGACGTAACATTTTCGATTTTTGCGTACTATATTGGTAGAAAAGTATTAATTATGCAATAAGAAAGAATAAAGTATGAAGGAAGATCAGAAGATTGTTATCTATCAGACAGAGGACGGACAAACTCAAATCGATGTTCGATTGGAGAATGAAACGGTGTGGTTGACGCAGGCTCAGATGACAGAGTTATTTCAGAAAGACAAGTCTGTTATAGCTCGTCATATCAACAATGCTTTGAAGGAGGGTGAACTTGAAGAAAATAGTAATATGCATTTTTTGCATAATACCCAATATAAGTATCGTCCAACAAAGATTTACGACCTTGATACCATTATCTGTGTTTGCTACCGCTTTCCGTATTTAGTCGCGCAAGATAATCAAGGACGTGATGGTGAAGGTGGTGGTGAACCTGATAAACCAGCGGAACGATTAAGTAATATTCTTAAAAGATATTAAAATTTAGTAGAGTGTCCTGACTTTTAGGACACCCTACTTTTAATTTTGCAATCGGAATTGCGAAAACAGGCTGCGCTCGGCATAATTGGAGCAAGCTCCATTCTGCTCTCGCTGACACTGTCTTTGCACCCAAAAAGCTGAGGTAGGATGCTATGCCTTGGCAGCAAGGTAATGTATAACTAAAAAAACAACGAAATTGAAAAACGCCATGAGACAGAAATGGAATGCTGAAGAAATGAAGGAGGCGGCGCGCGATGCGCGTCGTGCGCTGGAACGGGAGCGCGAACGAATGATGGAAAAAGCTGAGTTGATGGACGGATTCTTCCAAGCTATGGATGCAGTGACGGAGGTGATGGCCGAAAACGAAAGGCTAAGAGACGAGAACGAGATATTGCGGCAACAGACGAAGGAGGTGCATGTGCTGCAGGTGGCTGGCGACTACAACGATATTCACGACAACAAAACGGTGAGGTATGGCAGGTAATAACATATATGTAAAGGGGTCGTACATCGACATCCATGACAATAAGGTGGTAAACCTCAGTGTCGACAAGGGAGAGGTGCATGTGGACCAGACGAACGACAGCGTGGTGGGGACCGGCGACGAAAATGCTACTGCAACTGATGTGCGTGTGGCGATGGCTGTGCAAGGGCTGTGGGACGAGGGTGTGCTACGGCATTTGTATGATTACACATGGGTGATGGAGGTGATAAATCAGACCGACAGCATGCCTTATTTCAATACGCCGGCATCGTTTATCGCCTATCTGAAGGAAGCAGACGTAGAGCGCCTGCCCTCGGAAGACAGCATCAACAAAAAGCAAAACACCTTTACTGGTCGTTTCCCTGACTGGCTATTCGTTGATTGTGACGCTACAGAGGCTAAACGAAGAATCAATGTTGGCAAGCGTTTTTTGAATATCTTTAAGTCGACCTAGGCTCTTCTTTCGGGAATTTGTTCGGTTATTTGTTCCTGCCTTCGGTTATTTGTTCGTGACGTACTTTTTCGTAAAGTGCGTCACTTTTTTTGTTTGTAATTTTGCCGATGTAATCAGAAAAAAGGATTTTAAAACAGATAAAAATTATGTTAGAACAAATTAGATTTTCGACTATGAAGCATCAGGAAGTTTGCTTGAACGCTTATCACATCAGCGTGAAAAAGATGTGTGCCTCGTGCCAGTTTAAGGAAGTAGAGAACGACGGCGAACGTACGTGTATGAAAATGCAGCTGAAGGTACGGCAGCAGTTCTGTTGCAGCCACTGGCAGATGAGCGACGGATTGAAAAATGCCGGACTGCAGAACCACGGTGTGGTTCGCCTGAGAGGAACGCAGGAAATCATTATACAATAAACAATAACCGAGTCGGAGGATGAGCGTGGAAATGTGTACGTACGAATTGAGCTCAAACTAAAACCCGCTTTCCAAAGCTCACTAATTCGACAAGATTATGAAAAAGTACATTTTTATTTTGAATGCCATCGAGTTGATTAACAAACTGGTGAATGGCAAGCGTGTGGAAGGTGTTCTGTATATGGACCAGAACACAGGTCGTTTAACCTTCAAGGCGTACAACCGCCAGCCGCGCAAGCGCGAGAAGGACCAGATGGTGAAGAAGTTGCCGTGGGGCTGGGTGAAGGAGTCGGCGAAGATGCTGAAGGTGTTTGGCAGTTTCCCCAAGGACCTGGGTACAGCCCGCGTGATGGGGTTGCTGGAAGAGCACACACACGACGCCAAGAATGCGATGATAGACCGTGAAATTATCGAGTTTTGCTAACTAATACGAATGATATGTTTTGTTATCAGAAGAATTTCAGTAATCCTACGTTGCCCATCGACGAAGCGCAGTTCTATGCGCTCGTCAGGGCCACGCAGTGGAACGAGAACATAGACAAGTATCGTGAGACGCACGATGCCTCGCTGAAGCGCAAGTTGCCGGCCTTCATCTTCCAGGCTACGTTTGACGAAACCACTTCGAAGAGCGGTAAGACGGGAGCATGGCGCAAGCAGAGTGCAACGAGACTGACGGGACTGGTGGTGATGGATATCGACCACGTGGGGGAGCAGACCCACCCCCAGCCCCTCCCTGTTAGTGAGGGGAGTAATATGATGCTGCCACCACGTGAGCTATTTGTCAAGTGGCAAAAGGAGCACTCAGAACTATTTGCATCCCCCTTGCAGGGGGATAAGAGGGGTCCCATCCTGCTCATCTACATCACGCCTAGTGGTCAGGGACTGAAAATCGTGTTCAAGGCACGTACGGAGTGGGGCAACCTGATTGACAACCAACACCGGATGGCGAAGCTGCTGGGCGTGGAGGTGGACGAGAGCTGTAAGGATGCCTCGCGCATGTCGTTCATCTGCAAAGAGAGTGATATTCTATTTATTGACAAAGAACTGTTTACCTATGAGAACAAGGAGTTTGCTGAGCGATATACTGCTCTATATCGAAACGGTAGTTCACAAGAGACCCACCCCCAGCCCCTCCCTGTTAGTGAGGGGAGTGGTCAGACTCAAGAGCAAAAACTATCTACGCCCCTCCATCACAGGGAGGGGACGGAGGAGGGTCCTCTATCGTTCAAGGGCATTCCGTACAGCGAGATCATCGATGCGTGGTGGGAGAAGAATGGCGGTGTGCCACAGGAGGGCGAGAGGAATGTGAAGCTGTACCAGTTGGCGGTCAGTCTGCGTGCCATCTGCGACAACAACAAGACGCTGCTGCTGGAGATTATGCCCCGTCTGGGACTGGACGAACAGGAACTGCACGCCATCGTGGAATCGGCCTGCAAGGAGCCACCTAAGGGACTAAGCAAAATGCTTAGCGGCATTTTGAGTGAAAAGGGAATAGTGAGAAGTGAAAAATTTGCTACCGCCACCTCTGAGCAAAATATTAATCAGATGCTGTGGGAATGGGGTGCACAGATTGAGGAACTAAGCAAGGACTTCCCACTGTTGAAGGACATCTGCAAGGGGTTGAAGCGTAACCAGTATCCTGCGGCATTGTTCGTTGGGGGTGGCCTGCTGATGACTTTGATGACAAGGTGTACTTACAGGTTCTATCACCGCCCAGAGGAGCTGCGCAGGCTGAACAACTCGACGCTGATTATCGGCGATCCTGCAAGTGGTAAGAGCTTTGCTACTCGTTTGTTCAAGTTGCTGGCTTCGCCCATCGTAGAGGCTGACAAGGCGGGTCTTGAGGCTATCAACGCCTATCGTGAGCAGATGCGTACCAAAGGGGCCAACAAGGAGAAGCCCAAGAAGCCGAAGGTGGTGATTCGCATCCATCCGGCTCGAACCTCTAATGCCCAGTTCATTCAGGACATGGTGAACAGTAAGGAGGAGGTGGACGGCGAGCTGATGCAGCTGCACATGCTGACCTTCGACACGGAACTGGACAACACGCTGTCGCTGCAGAAGGGTGGCGCGTACATCGACAAGCAGGCCCTGCAATTGAAAGCGTTCCACAACGAGGAGGACGGTCAGGCGTATTCGAACGTGGACAGTGTGCTTCAGAACTTCTTTGTCATCTGGAACTTCATCTATACCGGCACGCCGATAGCGCTGAAGAAGATGGTGAACGAGCAGAACTTCGGCTCGGGTCTGGCTACTCGTCTGACTTGCATACCCCTGCCTGCCACCAACTTCCAAATGATGACGCGTGAATCGACGGTGGACTACGACAGTGATGCACGTCTGAAGGAGTGGGCAGAGAAACTGGATAGGATGAAGGGCGAACTCTCCGTGCAGAAGATAGTGGATGAGCTCTACGACTGGACGGCACGCCGCATGGCAGATGCCGAGGAGAACGACTCGAAAGCCGACGAGATGCTGCTGAAGCGCTGTGCCTACCACGGACTGAACTTCGCTGCACCGTTTATCGTGATGCGCCACTGGGACCAGATGCACCAGGACGGCAACTACTGGTGTGGCGATTTCGAGACGGACGAGGTGGACTGGCGTCTGGCTGAACTGATTACAAACATCCAGTATGCCTGTCAGCGTCACTACTTTGGTGCCATGGCTGAGAATTACTTCGAGAACAAGCTGAGGGATGCCAGCGTGAATGTGCAACGCAGACCGAAGACGCTTGAGGCCTTCGAACGTCTGCCTGACGAGTTTACCATCGAGGATGTGGTTCGCTGCTTTAACCTAGGTAGCCCAGCTTCCGCTCGCAAGAAGGTGACACGCCTGTCTCGCGACCATCTGATTGAGAAGATTAGTGAAGAGAAGGGTGGCCAGAAGGCATTGTTCCACAAAACAGGCACCATCATGCTATAACCATTTCCCTGATGCCGCGGCACTGCGGCAGCGCGGCGGCGCGGCATTGACTTTCGTCGAATGACGTCACGACTCGGCAGAGTTCATGCGAGCATGGCTCTGCTCTCGCTGCTCCGTCATTTATGTCTTTTCAAATTAAAACATTAAGAATATGCAAGAAGTAAGTATCAACCTCAGCGAACACTTTAAATTACAAGAGCTTTGTAAAACAAAGACGGGAATTGAGAACGTGCCCAATGAGGCACAAGTAGAGAACTTAAAGCGAGTGTGCCGTTGGCTGGAGCAGTTGCGCAGGCGATGGAATAACCTGTACGGCGAGGGTAACGACCCGATAGTCATCAACAGTGGATTCCGAAGCCCGGCAGTGAACAAGGCGGTAGGGGGTGTGCCTACGTCGAACCACCTGACGGGATGCGCCGTGGATATCCGCTGCGTAGGTATTGAACAGGCGTTACGCTACGCAGCTATCCTACTGGACATCAGCGACCTGAACCATGAGGACTATGACGAGCTGCTGATAGAACAGAAAGCGCACGTTGTCTGGATTCACTTCGCCGTAAAACCCACAGGGAACCGACGAAGAACGAATTTCAAGCGATAGCCCTACAACTGCTGCATGTCGTAGAGGCGCTTGTAGTAGCCGTTCTTGGCGATAAGCTCGTCGTGCTGACCACACTCCACTATCTCGCCTTCGTAGAGGACGTAGATCTCGTCGGCATTCTTGATGGTGGAGAGACGGTGGGCAATGGCAATGGTGGTACGACTCTTCATCAGGCGCTCCAAGGCCTCCTGTACCAAGCGCTCGGACTCGGTATCCAAGGCAGAGGTAGCCTCGTCGAGGATGAGGATGGGCGGGTTCTTCAGAATGGCACGGGCTATGGATACGCGCTGGCGCTGACCGCCGGAGAGTCGTCCGCCACGGTCGCCTATCATGGTGTCGTAGCCTTGCTCGCTCTCCATGATGAAGTCGTGGGCATTGGCTATCTTAGCCGCCTCTATGACCTGTTCCATGGTGGCATTCTCAACGCCGAAGGTGATATTGTTATAGAAGGTGTCGTTGAAGAGGATGGCCTCCTGGTTGACATTGCCGATGAGGGTGCGAAGCTCGGAGATGCGTACGTCCTTGATGTTACGACCATCGATGAGCACCTGCCCACTGCATACATCGTGGTAGCGGGGCACGAGGTCCACCAGCGTGGACTTGCCGGAGCCTGACTGTCCGACGAGGGCGATGGTCTTGCCCTTGGGCACTTTGAGGTTGATGTGCTTGAGTATCTCGCGGCCCTCGACATAGCTGAACGACACGTCGCGCAACTCTATCTCCTTCTCGAAGGAAGGCATGGGGGCAGGATTGGCAGGTTCCTTGATGGGGTTCTCGGCCTTCAGGATGAAGTCGATACGGTCCATGGAAGCCAGTCCGACGGGAATCTGGTAGCTGGCCTTCGAGAGGTCCTTCAGCGGATTGATGACGCTGTAGAGGATGACCATGAAGAAGATGAAGGTGGAGGCGTCGATAAGGTGTGAGTCGCTAAGGATGAGGTAGCCTCCAAACCAAAGCACGATGACAATGATGACAGTACCCAGAAACTCGGACATGGGATGGGCGGCACTCTGACGGATGGTCATGGCGTTGGCCTCGTTGCGGTACTCCTCGTTGATGTTGACAAAGCGCTGCAGCATCTTATGTTCGGCTATGAAGGCCTTGATGATGCGCAGGCCGCCCAGCGTCTCGTCCAACTGGGCGAGCATGTCGCCCCACTTAGCCTGAACAGTGGCCGACTGGCTCTTCAGCTTACGACTGACGGAGCCCATAATCCAGCCTGCCAAGGGTGCCACGACGATGACGAACAGCGTCAGCTGCCAGCTGACGGTAAGCATGGTGGCGAAGCATACGACAATGGCTATGGGTTGGCGGATAAGCATGTCGATACTGCTGGTGATGGAGTTCTCGACAGCTCCCACGTCGGCAGACATACGGGCGATGATGTCACCCTTGCGCTCCTCGGAAAAGAAGCTCAGGGGGAGCCTCAGCACTTTCTCATAGACCTCAATACGGATGTCGCGAACCACGCCAGTGCGCAGCGGTATCATGACTGCCGAAGAGGCGAAATAGCCCAGGGTTTTCAGTCCCGTCATGATGATGAGTGCCAAGCCCATATACACCAGCGTCAGGAAGGCACCGTGAATGTTGATGAGCTCCTGGACGTATGCGTAGGCGTTGTTGACCACCAGGTCCTTGTCCAGCGTGTCCCACGACCAAGGCTTGTAGGTATAGACCGCGGTGTCTATCTTGAAAAGGATGTTCAAGATAGGTATGAGCACGGCAAACGAGAAGACGTTCATCCACTGTGACAGGAAATTGAGCACCACAGACCAAGCCAGGTACTTGCGATACGGCTTGAGGTAGCGACCCATGACGGAGAAAAACTGTTTCAGCATGTTGTTAATTTACAATTGGACTATTTACAATTTTACTATTTGACGATTTCACGATTTCACAATTTACAATTGATTTTGCAATTCTTAAGGTTGCAATCGGTCTTGCGTCATGCGTTCCATATATTGCTGGACGATGGCCTTCAGCTCACGCTCCATATCAGAGGTGATGGCGGAGGGATGAGAGTTGAGCAGGTTGTTTTGCATCAAGGAATCGGTAAGGGCATAGACGGCCTTGGTCTTCTGTCCGTCGAACTGGATGACATGGCCGTGCTTGACATACTGGTAGATGCCGTTCATATAGTTGACAGCCCAGGTGTCCTCTGCAGGGGTGTTGAGCACGTCAATACCGAAGGCGAAATAAGGCTTGGGATAGTGCAGACGACCCATCAGCGTAGGCAAGATGTCTATCTGCTGCGCTATCTTCTGCTGCATCTCGGGGTTGCGGTCTGTCACGCCAGGCTCATAGATGACAATAGGCGAGCAGAAGCCTCCAAGGTCTGTCTGGTACTCCATATGGTCGGACTGGTTGGTATGGTCGCTGGTCAACACGAAGATGGTGTTCTTGAACCAAGGCTGGCGACTGGCCTGCTGGAAGAAGCGGCCTATAGCCATGTCGGTATAGCGTATGCACTTATGGATGACCAGTCCCTCTTCGGGATAGACGTCCTTATACTTCTCGGGAATGACATAGGGATGGTGCGAAGAGGCTGTGAAGACCGCCGTCATGAAGGGTTCCTTCATCTCGGACATCTTAGCACAGTAGTACTGTAGGAAGGGCTCGTCCCAAATGGCCCACATGCCGTCGAAGTCAGCATCGCCACCGAAGCGGCTGTCGGCATCGTAGTCCTCACGACCATAGTAGTCCTGGAAGCCAGTGCTGCGGGCAAAAGCCTGGAAACCCATAGAGCCACGCTGTGCACCATGGAAGAAAGCGGTCTGGTAACCCTCGTCTGCCAACAGCGAGGCTATGCCGCTGACATGGTTCATGGAAGCAGGCGTCAGGAAGAAAGGCTCTACGAACATGGGGATGCTGGACAGGATAGAGGGCATGCCATCGATGCTCTTACGACCATTGCAATAGCTGTGGCTGAAGGTGATGCTACGGGCTATCAGGGAATCGACATGAGGGGTATAGCCCTTATAGCGGCTGTTGTCGAGCGTATGGTTCAAGGCACCGATATACTCACGCCCGAAACTCTCGACAATAAACACCACGACGTTCTTCTTCGTCATGGGCAAGGAGTCGGCGGGAACATGGACGGGGGTAAAGTACTTCTCCATCTCTGCTTCGCTCTGAAAATACTCAGGAACGACAAACACGGCCTTGCCGATGGTTCGATAAAGCGAGAAGGGCGTGTTGAGCACCAAGGCGGCCTCGACAGGACGATCGACATACTGGTTGGCATTGCTGATGGTGATGGGGCGCACAGCCGTAACAAAGCCGCCACGGATGCCTGCCACCACGAAAGGTGCCAAGGCTGCCAGGGAAAGAAGCGTTGCTAGGTCGTAGTGCCACCAGGTGAGTGTCTTATACTTCAGCCCTGTCACCCGATAGAGGCGATACATGGCCCATAGGATGATGACAAACAGGACCAGCAGATAGAAGTGACGGAGAGTCTCAGTGAGGAAGACGTCTCCCAGGTTCTGTTCGTTCGCGAACTCGTCGAACACCGTAGTCGTGGTGCGCCGCATGGTGAAGCGGAAATAGACGGCATCGCAGAGGTTGACAGCCAGTGCCAGGCCGTTGATAACCAGGAAGACGGCACGGCACAGCTTCTGATAGGCGGCTGTTTCCTTGTAATGCAATGGAAACAACATCAGCACGATATAAGGGATGTTGGTTACCAAGATGGCACTGGTGTCGAAGACCAGACCACCTCGCAACATCTCCAAGACATGGGAGAAAGACAGGTTTTGCGAGAAATAACTGTAGTTCTCCAGAAAATAGATAAGACGTGCCGAGAAATAGACCACATAGACTATCAGCAGATTGTAGAGCGTGACACCCAATGGGGACAACAGCGACTTCAATGTCGTAAAATTAACTTTCATGTGACAAAGGTACGAAAAATATACTAAAGGAAATACCTTATTATTATTTTTTTTGTACTTTTGCAGTCTATAACAATGATTATCGTCATGAAACAAAGGTTGCTATTCCTCGTCAAGGTCGTCGTGTCGATGCTGCTGGTATTCGTTGTCTGTAAGCTGGCTTTCATCCTGGTGAACGCAGGAGAGGACAAGCCTGCGGTGACAGACCTCATCAGTACTTGCTGGCACGGGCTGTCACTGGACCTGACCATGGCACTTTACATCGTCACGGTACCCGCTCTTGTCACCATCGTGTCTATCTGGTGGAACCAATGGAAATGGATGCGCAACCTGCTGAAGGTATATTTCTCCTTGATCTCCATCCCTTTGGTGGTAGGAATTACAGCCGACATAGTGCTGTACCACTACTGGGGCATCAAGCTGGAAGCATCGGTGATGCAGTTTCTGGACACCACGGGGGCTGCCTTTACCAGCATCTCATGGGGCGCCCTGCTCTTGCTGCTCATCATAGGTATCGTGACCTGTTGGGCTATTGCCCGCCTGCTGATCCATACCCTCCCCTCTTCCATGCCGGTGTTAAGCCTCCGAAAGAAGTGGGTGATGAGCGCCATCATGGTGCTGCTGTTGCCCTTGATGGTGGTTGGAATACGTGGAGGCATAGGCGAATCGACTGCGAACGTGGGACAGGTGTATTTCTCGCAGAACCAGTTTCTGAACCATGCCGCAGTGAACCCAGTGTTCTCCTTTCTGTCGTCGTTCAGCAGTACTCACCGCTTGCCTGAGCACTATTATTTCGACAGTAAGACGTGTCAGGAGATGACCGACAGCCTGTTTTTCACTGACAGCCAGGGAACAGACACATTGCTGACCACCCGAAGGCCCCACATCGTGATGGTGATTATGGAGGGATGTGGCGGAACCTTTACGCTGCTGAACGACAAGGCGGAGGTGACACCAAACCTAACGCGACTGGCCCACGAGGGTGTCTTCTTCAGCAACTGCTATGCCAACAGCTGGCGGACAGACCGTGGTAACGTAAGCATACTGAGTGGCTACCCCGCATTCCCCAACTCGTCCGTCATGAAGGTCAGCAGCAAGTGTGACAAGTTGCCCTCCATAGCCCGTGCCTTAGCCCGGGAAGGCTATTATGCAAGATACATCTATGGGGGTGACATTAACTTTACCAACACCAAGGGGTATCTGATTGGTACGGGGTTCAACGAGACCATCAGCGACAAGGACTTCCCGATAGCTGACCAGCAAAGCAGTTCGTGGGGTGTATGTGACGAAAAGGTGCTGGACCGTGCCATTCAGATGATAGCCCAGGACAGAAAGGAAGGGGTACAAAGCATGAACGTCATCATGACGTTGTCGAGTCATGAGCCCTGGGATGTACCCATGAAAAAGAAGTTTGACGACGAGGAGTTGAACGCCTTCTACTACCTGGATAAGTGCATAGGCCAGTTTGTTGACAAGATGAAAGCCAACAAGCTATGGGACAACACGCTTCTCATAATCTTGCCAGATCATGGTTCACGCTATCAAGACCACGGCTACGAAAGCCATATCACTTGTCATATCCCCCTGATATGGACGGGAGGAGCCGTGAAGGGGCAGAAAGACATTCCTGTTATTTGCAACCAGTCGGACATAGCAGCAACACTATTGGGACAAATGGGTATTCCCCATGAGGAGTTCACCTTCAGCCGTGACGTGCTGAGCAGCAGCTATCGCCACCCCTTTGCCACCTATTCCTTTACCAACCACGTGGCATTCATAGACAATACGAACCAGTTCTTCCTCTATGACTTACAGGACAACCGAACCACAGAGGATGCTAACCTCCGACTGTCGAAGGCATTGTTGCAGAGGGCTTGCGAAGACTTGCGAGACCGGTAACACTAATGTTGCACGAAGCGACCTACCCGTTGCAATGCCTCATTCAGCTCCTTGGCATTCAACGGATAATCGTACAGGGGAGTCATGTGCTTATCGAAGACATCCACGACACCAGTTCCCTGTTTCTCCAGAATAACATCGTCGTCGATGATGAAGGCCCAGTCAAGCACCTTACCGACATACTGCCACTTGCGAGGAGTATCGTCATCAAGATAATGACCCATCGAATAGTCCTCGGGCGGGTTCTTCACTCCTAACACAGTTTTCAGCACCGTGGGCACAATGTCGTAGTGAGTGGTGCGATAATGGCGAACGGCAGGCTTGATGCCTGGATAGTAAACCACCAGCGGAGTGCCTACCTGTGCCCGGCTATAATTGCTGGAATGTCCCCAATAGTTCTTCTTGTTCTCATTGAACTCCTGACCATGGTCACCCGTAATGACTATCATGGTGCGATTCATCAATCCCTTTTCGTCAAGGGCTGAAAGCACTTTGCCGACCAGGGAGTCTACTGCATAGACGCAATTCTTGTAAAGATTGAAGAAAGGAGTCGGATCAGTCGAATTATTTAACTCCATATAACGAGGTGCATTCCAGGAGGGAGTAAAGTGATGTGTCAGCTCTTGGGGAATCATCAGGGCATGACATACATCATAGAAGAGGAAAGAGAAGAAGGGTTCCTTGACATCTTTTTGCTGAAGCTTCTCGCAGAAGAGCTTGGTCAGATTACAGTCACGCTCGTAAGGTGTACCGCCTGGTGTCTCTTTGCGGATATTCTTTACGCCACGATAATACATCTTGGCAATAGGCGGATAAACCAAGGTGGCACTGGGATAGGTGTCCAACAGATAGCCATGCTTGAGCAACTGGTCTGTCATCACGGGCTGTACGGAACCATATTCAAAGCTCTGCCAATAGTAGGATGGCAAGGCCGTAAAGAGGGTGAATGTGCCATTCATGGTCTCATTAGCACCACTGAAATGGTTGGTATAACGCTGACCGCGTTCCGACAGATGATAGATATTGGGAGTACAGTCTGGCTGCAAGGTACGATAGCTCCAGGAGTCGATACATATCCAGACGATGTTCATCAAGGTATCGGGCTCTTCACACACAATCGGATGCAGGGGATAGTTTAAGTAACTCGTCTCTGAATCACCAAAGTCAGTTATCTCTATACTCTCGTCGGTAGCCATACCCAATGCGATGAATACCGAATTCATGCGAATAGGGAAATAATAAGGAATAATCTCCTTACTCTCCATGACAGAACGCAACTTGTGAATTCCAGAATAGGCATGAATGCCTTGTGACAGCAGAGCAGCACCCAACAGCACATACAAGACGACGGCAGAGAAACGTCGGACAGCCTGTCTGGTGAGCCTGAAAGCCCACCAAAGCAACAGGAAGGCTACGGCTATGATGACGATGATATAGACAACGGACCTGACATAGGTGCTGGTGTCGAAGACAAAGATATCACCAGCTGCCGGTCCCGTTAGCATCTGGATGATAAAGGCGTTAATGTGGAAATGGTATATGGAGAAGACAAACCGATTGATAACCACCATGACGAAAATAGAGGCATGCAAAAGGGCTATCAGAGAACCAGATATGCGTGCAGGTACCTTACATAAGGTCAATGGCAAACCGAAGACCAAGAAGGGCACCAGCATGATGATGGCGGCATGGGTAAGACAGGAAGTCAGGAAGAATACCCATCCCGTAAGGTCCATCAAAGAGGTAACCTGGCTGTCAATCACATAAGAGGCAAAAAGGAGTGCCAACGTGAACGATGCCAAGACATATTGGTAAAATAAAACCCTTAGATGTTGCTTCTTCATATACAATGGTACTTCGCTACTTCTTATTCCACCTCCAGGATTTCACCTAAAAGGGTTGCACTGGTAGAGCCTGTGATACGTACCCGTACGGTCTCACCAATATGATGAGAGCCCTTGTTTACCACCACAGCCTTGTTCTGCTCGGTACGTCCCATCAACTGTTCACGGCTACGCTTCGAGAAACTTTCCAACAAGACATCAAACTCCTTACCCTCATCGCGCTTGTTGGCAATGGCAGACTGCTCTGTCTGTAATGCAATCAGTTCGTTCAACCGGCGAATCTTCTCTTCCTCAGGAACATCATCGGGAAGGTGCTTGGAGGCATAGGTGCCCGGACGCTCGGAGTATTTGAACATAAAGGCAGAGTCATACCCCACCTCACGCATCAGCGAAAGGGAGAGCTGATGGTCTTCCTCAGTCTCAGAATGATAACCTACAAAGATGTCTGTGGACAACCCACAGTCAGGAATGATACGACGAATGGCTGCCACCCTGTCGAGATACCACTCACGGGTGTACTTGCGGTTCATCAACTTCAATATGCGGTCAGAGCCACTCTGCACGGGAAGATGGATATGCTTGCAAACATTCGGAACATCGGCTATCACCTGCAAGGTCTCGTCGCTCATATCCTTGGGGTGTGAAGTGGTGAAACGAACACGCATGGTGGGCACCTCTTCTGCGACACGACGCAGCAGTTCGGGGAAGCCTTTCTCCTCAAAGTGGTAGGAGTTGACATTCTGGCCCAACAGGGTGACCTCCTTGAAGCCACGATCTCTTAAATCGCGAACTTCGCGCAAGATGCTTTCCACATCACGGCTACGCTCTCGGCCGCGGGTATAGGGAACAATGCAATAGTGGCAGAAATTGTTACATCCACGCATAATACTGACAAAACCACCAATCTTTGCGCCGTGTAAACGCTGGGGCACCACATCCTTGTAAGTCTCACTGGTTGACAGCTCGATGTTGATAGCCTTATGACCTGTCTCTGCCTGTGCAATCAGGTCGGGAAGGGAGAGATAGGCATCGGGGCCGGCAACTAAGTCACAATGATGGTTTTCCAACAAATCATCCTTCACGCGCTCAGCCATACAGCCTAATACTCCGATAATCATAGAGCGTTTACGACGCATCGCATCCAACGCATCCAGACGATGGAATATTTTCTGTTCAGCATTATCACGAACAGAGCAAGTATTAAGAAAGACCGCATCAGCCTCATCAATAGTCTCTGTGGTTTCGTAGCCTGCCATCTGCATGACAGAGGCTACAACCTCAGAATCGGCCACATTCATTTGGCAACCGTAGGTCTCAATATACAGTTTCTTCATGTTTCGTTGAAAAAAGCACCGCCACAACAGCATGCGACGGTGCCTTTCTATTTAATGGGTTCATTTAAACTTATTTCTCCTCGAGAACAGCCTCCTCGGCAAAGTCAAGAACATTCTTCTTGTTAGCCTGCATGCGCTCGTACTCCTCCTTAGAGCCAACAATAATCTTATCGAACTCACGAAGACCAGTACCAGCAGGAATCAGGTGACCTGCAATCACGTTCTCCTTCATACCCTCCAAGTGGTCCTCCTTACCGCGGATAGCAGCCTCGTTGAGCACCTTGGTAGTTTCCTGGAATGATGCAGCAGACATGAACGACTTAGTCTGAAGAGCGGCACGGGTGATACCCTGCAGGATCTGAGTAGAGGTTGCAGGTACAGCATCACGGACCTGAACGAGTTTCATATCACGACGCTTCAGCATCGAGTTCTCGTCACGGAGCTTACGGGCTGTAACAATCTGTCCCTTCTGAAGGTTCTCAGAGTCGCCGGCATCAACCACAACTTTCTTACCCCAGATACGGTCGTTCTCCTCAGCAAAGTCGAGCTTATCGATGATATCGGACTCGAGGAATGAGGTGTCACCAGGATCGTTGATCTGTACCTTACGCATCATCTGACGGACGATAATCTCAAAGTGCTTGTCGTTAATCTTCACACCCTGCAGGCGATATACGTCCTGTACCTCGTTGACAATGTACTCCTGTACAGCCGTGGGGCCCTTAATGGCCAAGATGTCAGCAGGAGTGATAACACCATCAGACAGAGGTGTTCCGGCACGTACAGCATCGTGCTCCTGAACCAGAATCTGCTTAGACAGTGAAACCAGATACTTACGCTGCTCGCCGGTCTTAGAGGTAACGATAATCTCACGGTTACCACGCTTTACCTTACCCATGGTTACCTCACCGTCGATTTCGGATACGATAGCAGGGTTAGATGGGTTACGAGCCTCGAAGAGCTCTGTTACACGAGGCAGACCACCAGTGATATCACCACCCTTTGCAGCAGCACGAGGAATCTTAACGAGGGTCTCACCAGTCTTGACGGTCTGGCCATCCTCAACAACTACGTGACCACCTACAGGGAAGTTATAAGTACCAACGACATCACCATTGGCATCAATAACATCACAAGTTGGAACCCTTGACTTGTCTTTCGACTCAGTAACAATCTTTTCTGTCAAACCGGTAGTCTCGTCGGTTTCTGCACGGAAGGTAACACCTTCAATGACATCGTGGAACTTCAACGTACCAGCGTACTCAGTAACAATAACAGCATTGAATGGATCCCACTGGGCAACCTTGTCACCCTTCTTCACGGTATCACCGTTCTTGAAATAGAGTGAAGAACCATAAGGCACGTTAACGGTTGACAGCACGATATTAGTATGTGTATCGACAAAGCGCAACTCACCCAGACGGCTGACAACCATCTCGCACTCGCGTCCATCCTCATCGAATGGAACGACACGTACCTCTTCCAACTCGATCTTTGAATCGTTCTTAGCCACGATGCTGGCATTAGCTGCTGCGTTGGCAGCCACACCACCAGCGTGGAACGTACGCAGTGTCAGCTGAGTACCTGGCTCACCAATAGCCTGGGCAGCAATCACGCCGACAGCCTCACCCTTCTGTACCATCTTACGGGTTGCAAGGTTACGACCGTAACACTTCATGCAGACACCATGCTTCGACTCACAGGTGAGAACCGAACGAATCTCAACACTCTCAATAGGAGAGTCTTCGATAATCTGAGCAATTGGCTCGGTAATTTCCTCACCAGCTGCTACAATCAGTTCACCCGTAGAAGGATGGATGATATCATGTACTGAAACACGACCCAGGATACGCTCATAAAGCGTTGAAATGACCTCGTCGCCGTTCTTGAGCGCAGTGCAGACGAGTCCGCGAAGCGTACCACAGTCTTCTTCGTTGATAATCACATCATGAGACACGTCAACAAGACGACGAGTCAGATAACCGGCATCGGCAGTCTTCATGGCCGTATCAGCCAAACCCTTACGGGCACCGTGAGTAGAGATAAAGTACTCGAGCACGGACATACCCTCCTTGAAATTAGAAAGGATTGGGTTCTCAATAATCTGAGCGCCCTCAGCACCAGCCTTCTGAGGCTTGGCCATCAGACCACGCATACCAGAGAGCTGACGAATCTGGTCCTTACTACCACGAGCACCAGAGTCGAGCATCATGAATACGGCATTGAATCCCTGGTCGGCCTCAGTCATCTCCTTCATCAGGACGTTACCGAGGTCATTGTTAATATGTGTCCAGGTATCGATAACCTGATTATAACGCTCGTTATCGGTGATGAAGCCCATGTTATAGTTCTCCGTAATCTGACGAACTTCCTCATTACCTTTCTCAACGAGGTCCTTCTTAGCCTCAGGAATAATGATATCGTCAAGGTTGAACGACAGACCTGCCTCATAAGCCATGCGGTAGCCAAGGTTCTTGATACCATCGAGGAACTCACAAGCCTCAGCAAAACCTACGTTCTTAATAACGTCGGCAATGATATCGCGCAAAGACTTCTTAGAGATAATCTTGTTGACATAGCCTACCTGATCGGGGATGATGCCATTAACGATAACACGACCCACAGAGGTCTCTACCATGTGCTTGCAGGGCTTGCCGTCAACGATATCATCAACCACGACCTTCACTTGAGCGTGCAGGTCGCACTTGCCCTCGTTGTGGGCAATGATAGCCTCTTCTGGACCATAGAAGGTAAGACCCTCACCCTTGGCACCTGGGCGAATCTTAGAAATATAGTACAGACCGAGTACCATATCCTGTGAAGGAACAGTAATAGGTGCACCATTGGCAGGGTTCAGGATATTGTGGCTCTGGAGCATCAGAATCTGAGCTTCAAGGATAGCCTCGTTAGACAAGGGGAGGTGAACAGCCATCTGGTCACCATCGAAGTCAGCATTGAATGCCGTACAAGCCAGTGGGTGCAACTGGATAGCCTTACCCTCAATGAGCTTAGGCTGGAAGGCCTGGATACCCAGACGGTGCAGTGTTGGTGCACGGTTAAGCAATACGGGATGACCCTTCATCACGTTCTCCAAGATATCCCAGATAACGGGCTCGCGGCGATCGACAATCTTCTTGGCCGACTTCACCGTTTTCACGATACCACGCTCAATCAGCTTGCGGATAATGAATGGCTTATAGAGCTCGGCAGCCATCAACTTTGGCAGACCGCACTCACCCATCTTCAACTCAGGACCTACAACGATAACCGAACGGGCTGAGTAGTCAACACGCTTACCGAGCAAGTTCTGGCGGAAACGACCCTGCTTACCCTTCAGCGAGTCAGACAGTGACTTCAAAGGACGGTTTGAATCGCTCTTGACAGCACTCGACTTACGGCTGTTATCGAACAAGGAGTCAACAGCCTCCTGAAGCATACGTTTCTCATTGCGGAGGATGACCTCAGGAGCCTTGATTTCCATCAGACGCTTCAGACGATTGTTACGAATGATGACACGACGATAGAGATCGTTCAGGTCAGACGTTGCGAAACGGCCACCATCCAGTGGAACAAGTGGGCGCAACTCAGGAGGAGTGACAGGGATAATCTTCATTATCATCCACTCAGGACGATTGATACCCTTCTCAACACTAGAGCGGAAAGACTCCACAACCTGAAGGCGCTTCAAAGCCTCATTCTTTCGCTGAACAGAAGAATCGCTGTTGGCGCGGTCACGCAATTCGTATGACAAAGAATCGAGGTCGAGGCGTACGAGCAGGTCGTAGATAGCCTCAGCACCCATCTTGGCGATGAACTTATTGGGATCGCTGTCATCCAGATAGCCATTCTCCGGAGCAATCTGATTGTCAACGATATCGTTATACTCTTCCTCTGACAGCAAGTCGTACATGTTAGAGCCAATGGCATCGTTGCCCTCACCATCCTTCTTACCAGCCATTACACCTGGCTGAATAACAACATAACGCTCATAATAGATAATGGCATCGAGCTTCTTGGTGGGAAGACCAAGCAGGTAGCCAATCTTATTAGGCAGGCTACGGAAGTACCAGATGTGTGCTACTGGTACGACAAGTTCGATGTGTCCAGTACGTTCACGACGAACCTTCTTCTCTGTAACCTCAACACCACAACGGTCGCAGACAATACCCTTATAACGAATACGCTTGTACTTACCACAGGCGCACTCATAGTCCTTGGTAGGACCGAAGATGCGCTCGCAGAACAAGCCGTCACGCTCAGGCTTATAGGTACGATAGTTGATGGTCTCAGGCTTTGTGACCTCACCATACGAACTCTCAAGGACCTCTTCAGGTGAAGCCAGTCCGATGGTAATCTTGGTGAAGTTACTCTTTATCTTTGAATCTTTCTTAAAAGCCATAATTTTCAATTTTCAGTTTTCAATAATCCATTATCTATTAGTCCATCTTGATGCTAAGACCAAGACCCTTCAACTCATGTAGCAACACATTGAGTGACTCAGGAATACCAGGAGTTGGCATAGGTTCACCCTTGACGATTGCCTCATAAGCCTTAGCACGACCTACAACATCGTCAGACTTGATAGTCAGGATTTCCTGCAATACATGGCTGGCACCGAATGCTTCAAGTGCCCAAACCTCCATTTCACCGAAACGCTGGCCACCGAACTGTGCTTTACCACCAAGAGGCTGCTGAGTGATGAGAGAGTACGGACCGATAGAACGGGCGTGCATCTTATCCTCAACCATGTGACCAAGCTTCAGGAAGTAGGTGATACCTACTGTTGCAGGCTGGTCGAACTTCTCACCCGTCTCACCATCATAAAGATGTGTAGAGCAGAGACGAGGCAGACCTGCCTTATCAGTCCACTCAGCAAGGTCGTCAAGCTTAGCACCATCGAAGATAGGAGTAGCAAACTTCACACCGAGACGCTTACCGGCAGCACCGAGGATAGCCTCGAAGATCTGACCAAGGTTCATACGAGAAGGCACACCCAGTGGGTTCAGTACCAAGTCAACAGGACGACCATCCTCCAAGAACGGCATATCCTCCTGACGTACCACCTTAGATACGATACCCTTGTTACCGTGACGACCTGCAAGCTTATCGCCGACACCAATCTTACGTTTCTTGGCAACATAGACCTTTGCCATTTGCAGAATACCAGAAGGCAGTTCATCACCAATAGTGATAGCAAACTTTTTGCGCTTCATCTCTGCATCAAGCAACTTGAACTTCTTCATATAGTTGATAATCAACTTGGCAATAAGCTCATTCTTGTGCTCATCGCTAGTCCAATGACTAATCTGGACATCACCATATTCCAGATTCTTCAAGTTGGTTACAGTGAACTTGCTGCCCTTAGAGATGATTTCAGCACCAGTGTAGTCCTTTACACCTTGTGATGTCTTACCCTTAGTCAGGATCATCAACTTCTCAACGAGAATATCCTTCAGGTCGGCAATCTTTGCCTCATGCTCCTCGTCAATCTTAGCCAACAACACCTTATCCTGTTGCTTGGTCTGACGAGTCTTAACGGCACGGGTAAAGAGTTTCTTGTCAATAATAACACCCGTCAGCGAAGGATTAGCCTTCAGTGAAGAGTCTTTCACATCACCAGCCTTATCACCGAAGATGGCGCGAAGCAGTTTTTCCTCAGGTGAGGGATCGCTCTCTCCCTTCGGTGAAATCTTACCTATCAGGATGTCACCTGGCTCTACACGAGCACCTACACGGATGACACCATTATCATCAAGATCCTTCGTAGCTTCCTCACTAACGTTAGGAATGTCTGCTGTGAACTCCTCTGCACCACGTTTTGTCTCACGTACATCGAGAGAGTACTCATCTACATGAACAGAAGTCAGCACGTCCTCACGAACAATACGCTCGTTAAGCACAATAGCATCCTCGTAGTTGTAACCCTTCCAAGGCATGTAAGCTACCAACAGGTTGCGACCCAAGGCAAGCTCGCCGTTCTCCGTTGCATAACCTTCAGTCAGGATATCACCCTGCTTTACGCGCTGACCCTTGTCACAGATAGGACGCAGGTCGATAGTCATGTTCTGGTTGGTACGACGGAACTTAGGAATACGGTACTCCTTCAGAGCAGGCTCGAAGCTGACAAACTCCTCGTCGTCTGTACGGTCATAGAGCACACGTATAGTGGTGGCGTCAACATAGTCGATTACACCATCGCCCTCAGCAGTAATCATGGTACGAGAGTCCTCACATACCTGCTTCTCAATTCCAGTACCGACAATAGGTGCCTCGTTGTGAAGCAAAGGAACTGCCTGACGCATCATGTTCGATCCCATCAGTGCACGGTGAGCATCATCATGCTCCAGGAAAGGAATGAGCGATGCAGCAATAGAGGCAATCTGCTGTGGAGATACGTCCATCAAGTCAACCTGTGCAGGAGGCACAACGGGGAAGTCGGCATCCTGACGACACTTAACAACCGGACGAATGAAGGTACCATCATCGTTCAATGGGGCATTACCCTGACCGATAACATGATCTTCCTCCTCTTCGGCAGTCAGATATACAATCTCGTCATTATTCAGATTGGCAACACCATTCTCAATCTTACGATATGGAGTCTCGATGAAGCCAAGTTCATTAATCTTAGCATAGACACACAATGAAGAAATCAGACCGATGTTAGGACCTTCTGGGCTCTCAATCGGGCAGAGGCGACCATAGTGTGTATAGTGTACGTCACGCACTTCGAAACCTGCACGCTCACGAGACAGACCGCCAGGACCCAGGGCAGAAAGACGACGCTTGTGAGTGACCTCAGCCAATGGGTTGGTCTGATCCATGAACTGTGACAGAGGATTCGTACCGAAGAACGAGTTGATAACACTGGAGATAGTCTTGGCATTAATCAGATCGGTTGGGGTAAACACCTCATTATCACGAACGTTCATGCGCTCACGAATGGTACGGCTCATACGGGCCAGACCGATAGAGAACTGATTGCTCAGCTGCTCACCTACGGTACGGACACGACGGTTTGACAAGTGGTCAATATCGTCAACGGTAGCCTTTGAGTTAATCAGCTGAATCAGATACTTGATAATCTCAATGATATCCTCCTTGGTCAACACACGAACATCCATCTCTGTGTTCAGGCCCAGCTTTTTATTAATACGGTAACGGCCTACATCGCCCAAGTCATAGCGCTTATCTGAGAAGAACAGGTTCTGAATAACTTCACGAGCACTAGCATCATCGGCAGGGTCGGCATTACGCAACTGACGATAGATGTAGAGAACGGCTTCTTTCTCTGAGTTCGAAGGGTCTTTCTGCAAGGTATTGAAAATAATAGAGTAGTCCTGTGCCACCGACTCATCCTTGTGAACAAGGATTGTAGAAGCACCGCTCTCCAGAATCTCAATCATATTCTCCTCCGTAATCTCTGTCTCACGTTCCATGATAACCTCATTACGCTCGATAGATACTACTTCACCGGTATCCTCATCAACAAAGTCTTCGTTCCAGCTCTTCAGAACACGAGCGGCAAGCTTACAACCAATTACCTTCTTCAAGGCTGCTTTATTAACCTTTACCTCCTCAGCCAAGTTGAAGATTTGCAGGATATCCTTATCCGTCTCATATCCAATGGCTCTCAGCAATGTGGTAACAGGCAACTTCTTCTTACGGTCAATGTAAGCATACATGACGTTGTTGATGTCAGTAGCAAACTCAATCCATGAACCCTTAAAAGGAATAATACGTGCGGAATAGAGCAGTGTTCCATTAGCATGAACATTCTGTCCGAAGAACACACCAGGAGAACGGTGCAACTGAGATACAACAACACGCTCGGCACCATTAATTACAAACGTACCATTAGCAGTCATATATGGAATAGGGCCAAGGAAAACGTCCTGGATCACAGTACCAAAATCCTCATGATCAGGGTCTGTACAATAAAGTTTCAACTTTGCCTTCAAGGGTACGCTATAAGTCAGACCACGCTCCAAACACTCATCAATCGTGTAGCGGGGTGGGTCGATATAGTAATCCAAGAACTCAAGAACGAAATTGTTGCGTGTATCGGTGATAGGGAAGTTCTCAGCGAACACCTTATACAGACCGTCATTCTTGCGTTCCTCAGGTGGGGTATCCAACTGTAAGAAGTCTTTGAAAGACTTTAATTGCACATCGAGAAAATCCGGAAACGGCATCGGATTCTTGACGCTGCCAAAGTTTACTCTGTTATTAATTACTTTTGAAGCCATATATTATTGTTTTGATTTATAACCGGAAATTCCGGGGAATCCGGACATCCGGATTATAAAAGACAAGAAAATGGTCGGGAACCCTCTACTGGAGAGCTCCCAACCATATAATTGTTTGTTGTGACTGATTACTTCAGCTCAACTACGGCACCAGCCTCTTCGATAGCCTTCTTCAGGTTCTCAGCCTCGTCCTTAGACAGGCCTTCCTTCAGAGTAGAAGGAGCACCATCAACGAGATCCTTAGCTTCCTTCAGACCCAAACCGCAAGCTTCCTTAACGGCCTTTACAACCTGCAGCTTAGCAGCACCGGCCTCCTTCAGAACAACGTCGAAAGAAGACTTCTCCTCAGCTGCCTCAGCAGCACCGCCAGCAGCGGGACCAGCAGCAACAGCAACAGCTGCAGCAGCGGGCTCAATTCCATACTCGTCCTTCAGGACTGTTGCCAACTCTTGTACTTCTTTTACTTGCCATTTTATTTAAAATTTTAATTGTTTTTTAATGTTAATGTTACTTATTGTTCGCTTATTTGTTACGCTCAGCGATAGCGTCCAGCAGTCCGTGAATCTTACCACCAGCGTTCAGACCAGACACAACATTCTTGACTGGTGACTGGAGAAGAGCCACAACATCGGCGATGAGTTCGTTCTTGCTCTTGATAGATACGAGCTCTTCCAGCTTATCGGCACCTACGAAGAAACCTTCCTCAGCATAAGCAGCCTTCAGTGCGGGGATACCTTCCTTCTTGTACTCTTTCAACAGCTTGGCGGGAACGTTAGCCTGCTGTGTGAACATTACAGCTGTGTTACCCTTCAGACTGTCATAGAGTGGTGAGAAGTCGATTTCCGAAGCCTCGAAAGCCTTGTGGAGAAGCGTATTCTTCACAACGACCATCTTAATCTCACTCTTGAAACACTTGCGACGCAGGTTACTGGTCTGCTCAGCGTTCAATCCGGTAACGTCTACCAGATAGAAATGAGGATATTCGGTCAGCTTCTGTCCAAGTTCTACTACGATAGTATCTTTTAATTCCTTTTTCATTTTACTAAA
>CACXTX010000006.1 GCA_902770635.1 uncultured Prevotellaceae bacterium
TATCAGCTCATCACCTTCCAAGGCTCGCGCCACGCCCTCTTTGCTTTCAATCACAAGGGCAAGCAGGGTGGCTATGCAGAGTTTGACAATTTCACTGTCGTAGAGCCCAAGGCTGACCGTTCGGGTAATATTCCTTACGGCAAGAGTTTCCGTATCATCAATCTTGCCACAGGTCGTCCTGCTATTGCTCTGGAGCATGGCCTGTTGCATGACACCTATGCCAAGGACAATTCCAAGTTAACATGTTTTCGTATCATTGATAAAGGACAGGGACAGGTTATTCTCCAGTGCGAGGATGGTCGCTACGTCTTCTGTGCCGGCTATGGTCTTGCCGGTGATGTCCGTCTGACCACTGATGCTACGAAAGCCGAGGTGTTTATGTGGCAAGACTACCTCGACCATGAGTTCATGCTCATGTCAATGCGTACCCACCGGTATGTCGGCAAGAGTCCTACTACGGGCAGTCCTTATTCTATGGACTTTACAGGTGCCGATCCTGCCCGTCGCAATGGGGCTGTCTTCCGTTGGGAAGAATAATATGATATTTTGTATAACTTTATAAAACCTAAGAAAATGAAGAAAAGATTATTATCATTGGCTGTCGTCATGGGTACATCCCTTGTCGCTATGGCACAAATGACGATGGATGTAAGTACCAAGAAGTTGGGTGCTCCCATCCAATCGACCATGTATGGTATTTTTTTCGAGGACATCAACTATGCCGCTGACGGCGGATTGTATGGTGAACTGGTGAAAAACCGCTCTTTCGAGTTCCCTCAGCACTTGATGGGCTGGCAGGCTTTTGGCCGTGTTGAAGTGGAAGATGACGGACCCTTTGAGCGCTGTCCACACTATGTGGAACTGAGCGACCCGGGACATCGTGACCGTCGCACAGGTCTGGTGAACGAGGGCTACTTCGGCATTGGTGTGAAGAAGGGTGAGAACTATCGCTTCTCCGTATGGGCGAAGGCTCCTAAGGGTAACTCTGCCATCCGCATCCAGTTGATTCAGGAGAATTCAATGGATGAGCAGCAAGAGTTTGCCGAACAGAAACTGGATATCACCTCCAAGGAGTGGAAGAAATACACCGTTACGCTGACTGCTACGAAAACACTGAAGCATGCCAAACTGCGCATTTTCCTGAACAGTGCTAACAAAGTCTGTCTGGAGCATGTGTCGTTGTTCCCAGTCAATACCTATAAGAACCGTGAGAACGGAATGCGTCGTGACTTGGCACAGGCATTGGAAGACCTGCGCCCAGGCATTTTCCGCTTCCCTGGTGGATGTATTGTGGAGGGTACCGATTTGGCAACTCGTTATCAGTGGAAAAACTCAGTAGGTCCCGTAGAGAACCGTCCGCTGAATCAGAACCGTTGGGAACATACCTTCGACTTCCGCTACTATCCAGACTACTATCAGTCGTACGGATTGGGCTTCTTTGAGTTCTTCCAGTTGGCTGAGGACATCGGTGCCGAGCCATTGCCCGTTATTTCATGCGGACTGAGCTGTCAATTCCAGAATCCCGATCCTACCAAGCCCGGTGTACATGTCGCTCTAGATGCTCTGGATTCTTATATTCAAGATGCTCTCGACCTCGTGGAGTTTGCTAATGGTGATGTGACCACAAAGTGGGGTAAGGTACGTGCCGATATGGGTCACCCTGCTCCCTTCAATCTGAAATTCCTTGGTGTTGGTAACGAGCAGTGGGACTATGATGAGGCACATGGCGGATATGGTCCCGTGTTTACTGAGCGACTGAAGAAATTCAGCGATGCCCTGCGTGCTAAATATCCAACCCTGAAACTGATTGGTACCACTGGTCCTAACTCTGAGGGATGGGACTTCGATCTGTTGCAGCCCCGTATGAAGGAACTGAAAGTGGACCTTTACGATGAGCATTATTATCGTGATGAGGCCTGGTTCCTGAGTCACGGCCTGCGCTACGACTCTTACGACCGAAAGGGCCCGAAGGTGTTTGCTGGTGAGTATGCCTGTCATGGTAAGGGTAAGAAGTGGAATCACTATGAGGCTTCTATCTTGGAGGCTGGTCACATGACGGGTTTTGAGCGTAATGCCGACATTGTACACATGACGACGCCAGCTCCTCTCTTCGCCCATGTTGACGGATGGCAGTGGCGTCCCGACCAGATTTGGTACGACCAGACACAGATGTTCAAGACCGTGAGCTATTACGTTCAGCAGATGTATGCCACCAACAAGGGTACCCATATATTGTCACTGACCACACCAGCTAAGACGAAGAAGGGTAAGCCCCAGCCAGTGGCTAACCAGGAAGGTCAAAACGGACTCTTTGCTTCTGCTGCTTTTGACAAGGATGCCAACGAGGTCATTGTTAAGGTGGTCAACACATCAAAGAGCGAGCAACCCATTACGCTAAACCTGAAAGATATGATGGGTGCTGAAACTGCACAAACGCTTACTCTGAGTCATCAAGGCTTGGATGATGAGAACAGCATCCAGCATCCTGAACTCATCACTCCGAAGAAGGGTAGTGTAGCTGTTGAAGCAGGCAAAAAGCAGTCGGTCATTAACGACCAACTGCCCGCTATGTCATTCCGCATCTACCGCATTCAGAAATAAATCAGTATTTGTGGAAACTCCATGTATGGCTGCCTTTGGTAATGACGAGTTGGTCATTATCTAAGGCAGCTATTTTTACCCTGATATTGTTGAAGGGCTTGAAACCAAACGATTCTTCAACGATGATGGTATCTGTCTTCTCGCCCATTTCCGAATAACACTGAATGAACAGGCTGTCGCCTACATGCTGGAAATTTCCATAAACAGGCACTCCACTGTTGTTGCGAAATGCTGCCACAGAACCAGAGAAAGCAATATGGAGGTTGTTATTGCTAGACAGTCTCCACTGTCCTAGCAAATCGCCGGCTTCTCTTCCTTCTTGACAAGAGGATATGAGAATTGAAAAGTGAATCGCAAAAAGTGAAAAGAGAAAATATTTAAAGAATCTTGCCATGATAACCAATTTTAAAGTTAAACGTGTTACAGTCGCCATATACATTTCCTTTGTCGAAAGCATAGGCAGCGGAGAATTTCCAAGGTCCAGTAGTGTAGATACCCTGGAACATCGCATCAAAAGAGTGTAGCTTTTGAGGTGCAGGAGCACTATAGGTGCCCCATCCTTCCTGGTAGGAACCTTTGACCAGATAGGATATATGGTCTGTTATCTCTCCGTTAATGCCCAAATGCCAAGCTTTCACACGGTTGTTGCTAAACTCATTGAACCCATTCTTATTATAAATAGGTGAAGTAATCAGGCCAATGCCTGGTGTCATGCCATAGTGAGTATAGCTGCCATAGAACATGTGGTTGTAATAGTTGTCATTACCCGTTACCAGGTCGGTAATCTGACTGCGGATAGGTTCAGGATAGTCACCACTGTCCCAGTGTAATGGACCTGACTGGTTGGTGCTTTGGAAGTATTCAAAAACGGCTCCGCGAACATATTGTCTGCCTGCTGACTTGTTACTGTATTGCAATCCCCACAGTCCGTCCCATCCATTGCCCTTACGCATGCCAGAACCATCTTCGAAAGGATTGTCAAGATAGGCCTGCACCTGATGGTTCTTGTTGATGTTCCATCCAATCTGGTAAGTTAACAAGCCGAGATGATTGCCATATACCCAGTCTTCCAAAGACTCGTTCTCGAAATAGTTGCTGTCGCCAGTAGGAAAGATAACCTTCCAGAAAGCCTTGAAGTTGGCTGGTTTGCTCTTGGTGACCAAGGTTCCTGTTCGATAGTCATAATTGGTACCACCAAACTGTGCAACATGATCAATACCTACGGTTATGAAAACGACCTTCTCGGGATTGCTTCGGATATAGAGGCGCTTATGGTGATAATAGGCTCCTGTGGCATATTGGTAGTTGACATCCTGATGGTCAAAATACTGTTTCTCCCGATAGTTGTTATCCAGGAACTTTCCGTAGCCGAAATCGAAGTTTATCTGTACCCAGCCTTTTGTGAAAGGTACATTCCAAAAGCCTTTAGTTCCAACGTGTATCTGTGGAATAGGCTTGGCGTTAATGCCATTGACAAACGAACCCAGAGAAAGCAAGTTGTCACGTACCACCATTTCTTGCTGCCTGCTACCCACCTCCAGGAAGAACTGTTTCCAACTCAGGTTGGCATAACACTGCTGCAGGTAGGTCTTGTGGTCCGCATGCAGAGATCCGATGGCATCAATGGCTCCCGATAGCTTCCAGTCTTCGCTGAACGAATGCTCCACGTTGACAGCACCTCGCAGATAAGCTGTGTTGGGACGGGTGGCAAGCACATGATGACGATTGACAGTCAATTGGTAGGCTGTAAAGTCGCCCGTTCCTACGGCAGCTTCCGTTGTCAGGTCGTAGGTGACGTGTGTTGACAGCGAGTCTTGTGCCTCAGCATGGGATGTGAGGCACATGAATAGGGCTGAAATTATTAAATGCTGATAGTTCATAAAATCAATAAATGGTGAATAATATTTTGTCTATCTGTTTTTCTTGTATGCAAACAATGTGGTCGGTAACGTAGCGATACAAACCAGCACTGTTGGTAACCACCAACTAGCTCCAAAGGCTACGATACGCTCCAGTCTAGGCCAGATACCTTATACATATACACTGTTTATTTTATGGTTCCTTTGAAATACTCAATCGTCTTTGCCAGACCTTCATCAAGCGGAACCTTGGGTGCCCAGTCAAGCTTTTCCTTTGCCAAAGCAATGTCTGGACGGCGCATCTTCGGATCGTCAGAGGGTAGTGGACGGAATACTATCTTGCTCTTCGAACCAGTCATGGCGATTACCTTCTCTGCTAGTTCCAGCATGGTGAACTCGCCAGGATTGCCGATATTTACAGGACCAAGGAAGTCGTCGCCACTATTCATCATACGTACCATCCCTTCTATCAGGTCGGTGACATACTGGAAAGAACGGGTCTGCTGTCCGTCGCCATAGATGGTGATATCCTCTCCTCGAAGGGCCTGCATGATAAAGTTGGAAACGACACGCCCGTCATTCTGAGCCATACGGGGGCCGTAGGTGTTGAAGATGCGAATCACCTTGATGCGTACACCATGCTGACGATGATAATCGAAGAACATGGTCTCTGCACATCGCTTGCCTTCATCATAGCATGAGCGGAGTCCAATGGTATTCACATTGCCCCAATAGCTCTCTGGCTGAGGATGAACAGAGGGGTCGCCATATACCTCACTGGTAGAACTCTGCAGGATCTTACATTTTGTCCTGCGGGCCAATCCCAGCATGTGATAGGCTCCAAACACAGATGTCTTCGTAGTCTGGATAGGGTCGTTTTGATAATATACAGGTGAAGCAGGACATGCCAGATTATAGATTTCGTCCACCTCAGCCCAATAGGGTTGACACACGTCATGTCGAACAAGCTCGAAATTCGGCTGGCCAATGAGATGCCATACATTCTCTTTCGAACCTGTATAGAAGTTGTCCAGGCATATCACGTCGTTGCCTTCGTTCACCAGTCGTTCGCAAAGGTGTGAGCCGATAAAACCTGCACCACCTGTCACTAATATTCGTTTCATCATATCCGTAATTTTGTGTTGTTGATAATATCTTAGAATTTCTTTCCAAATGCAATGTTCAAAAAGGTTAATATCAATAGTTTGGCATCAAACCACAAAGAACGATGCTCCAAATAATAGAGGTCCAGTTCTAGACGGCGTAACATTTTCTCCATTGTGTCTGTATATCCGTTATAGAGGGTAGCGTAGGAGGTCACTCCAGGGCGAACCTGATAGAGATAGGTATAGCGAGGGTCTTGCTTGACAATCTGGTCGATATAGAATTTGCGCTCAGGGCGCGGTCCGATGAAAGCCATCTCACCTTTCACCACATTCCATAATTGCGGCAACTCGTCCAAGTGGTGAGCGCGAAGAAACTTTCCAATCTTTGTCATACGCGTCTCCTTGTCGTGTTGATAGAGTTCCGGTCCATTTTTCTCTGCATCAACCACCATGCTGCGGAACTTGTAGATATAGAAAGGACGTCCGAATCGTCCAATGCGCTCCTGCTTGAAGATGGCAGGCCCGCCATCCTCTCGCTTGATAGCGATATAACATATCAGAAAGAGGGGAGAGAATATCACGAGACACACCAAAGCGGTGAATAAATCGAGAAGTCGCTTTATGTTACGCTCCAACTCGTTCATTCCATCGTTGATGTAGCGTGGGTTATCCTTGTCTGCGTTATATTTGGGAGTAGAAGTTTCTGTCATAAGCAATTCGTTTACTGATATAAACGTAGTTTATTACATAATTATTGTACTAAGTACCGGTATTTTGTTTGTTGCGCTTGGGAATCATGGCATCAATGGCCTTAAAGGCATACTTCATACGGATAAACAGCCAGTTTGTAGAGATACCTAGTTGTTGACAAGCCAACTTGTCCTCATGCGTGCCAAGTTCCCTTTGCTTGATACTCTTGGTGCTCTCGCCTCCCGTTGACATGGTTACAAAGTCCATGGGGAGATATTTCATGTTGACATGATGGTTATGTACCAAGTTGGCGAAAAACTTGAAATCAGCAGAAATACGCATACTGCTGTCGTAGAGTCCAAAGTTCTCATAGAGTTCCCTTCTGGCGTAAATAGAAGGATGTGGAGGAAAATAGCCGTAACGGATCATCCATGGTTTGAAGAAACGCCCTGTATAATTACGAACATTCTTGTCGGGATTACCGGGCTTGACAAAATGCACATCGCCATATATCAGCTCTACATGTTCAGAAAACTGCTCTACAACTCGTTCTATAATAGTATCTGAGGAAAGGAAATCATCAGAATTCAGTATTCCTATAATATCTCCTGTTGCCATCTTAATGCCTTTATTCATAGCATCATAGATGCCCTTGTCCTTTTCCGACATCCAGTGCATGCGACCATTGAATTTCGGTTCGAAGGACTGAATGATATCAATAGTTCCATCCATGGACTCTCCATCCACAACTATATACTCAATATCTGGGTATGTTTGTTGTAGTACAGAGTCCATAGCTTTTGCTATGGTTTTATGGCAATTGTAGCCTACTGTAATTATCGATACCTTCATTTGAGGTGCAAAGGTACGAAAAAAAAGAGACTTTTGGTTCTTTTCTACAAATTCTTTTTAGTCTTGATTAATTAAACATTCTTCCAATGCCGTTCTAGTGCGGAAATGAGTTTTTCATTATCTTGTTGGTTAAGTATGGCTATTCGTATGTATTCTCTTTGAGTCATACCTAATATAATTGCTTGCATTTTGTTTGAATTTTAACGGTTGATTCCCCTTTTGTCATAAATTTTTTTAATAAAGCCGTTTAAGTTAGGTTGTTCTTTTTTCTCTTGCATTTTTTCCAGCAATGAGGTAGGGATAAACTCCTTGATATACATGGTGATGAGTTGTTTTAGACGTGATCCCTTAGACAAGCCAAATTCAAATTTTCTGGAGGGAATACGCCAATCGTCACCATATTGATATGCCAGATATTCCTCGTATTCGATGGGGGCTAGATAGGTGTATCCCAGGAACTCAATAGGGGCAACTTCCTCTATATATTTTTTTTCACAAATATCCATGCAACAGTGCATCAGACTGGGGTCTTTTTTGTAAGGCGCATAGAAATAGATATCAATATATTCTCCTTTTCGTATAATGGATAGGAAACCGCGCCGTTCGTAACGTGCCAGTTCAAACCCTACTTCCCTGAGGTCGAATAAGATGTTGAGAAAAGCAGGCATGTCACTTTTGAGCATCACAAGGTCTATGTCTTCGTCGTGAGTGATGAAATCATGTTCGCGAATAGCGCCTAGCAGGGTACCGAAGAACAAAAGAAAAGTCAGATGGTTTCGATCGCAAACCTGCTTTAGCAACAGAAGATTCTCTTTGGCTATTTTCTTGTCAATGGGCTTGATGCCTTCAAAAATAGGTACGAACTTATAGTGATATTTCCCTTTTGGGGTAGAAATGCTTTTATACATATTGGGTTATAAATGGAATGTTTTTTTTAGCCACATCTTGATGGGAATGGGCAGGTATTTCATAAGATTGGTATAAAGCGTATTGTTCTGATTGAAGAAGCCTTTCTCGAAAGGGGTATAGGGTACAATGTATTTTGGATGTCGAAGTGGAAATTCTATCTCTTTGTCAGTCAGGTAGTAGTCTGGTGTCTTACCACCCTTAGTGTGGGTGGCACCTTCTCCGAAGCCGATATTACTCTGTAAACTACAACAAGGATAGATGCCCAACTGATTATGGGCTGCAAGCGTAAAGTACCATTGCCAGTCCCATGCACTGACATCTTTGTGGTCGACAATGTTGATGCGGTATTTCCAATATTTGATGTCTCGAGAGCGGTAGCCCATATTGGCGATAATAGAGTCTGCGTATGGTGTCTTGCGCCAATCCATGTCGAAATCCATGTTCCTCCAGGCTCTGCGCCACGTAGCCCATCCGTTTGTAGCCTTGTAATGGCTGAATCCGTAGGAGTCTGGTATTGTGACATCTTTGATGTAGTTAGCACCATCAATCATGCCTATGCGATTATCATCCTTGTAGCGTTCCAATAGTTCCTCGGCAAATGGGAAAAAGGATTGCTGCATGATGCAGTCATCTTCCAAAATGATGCCTCGCTCCTCGTTTTCAAACAACCAATTAATAGCAGTGTACACTCCTTGCCCGCAACCGAGGTTTTCTGTTTGGAATAACGTTTGAATATTACAAGGCCAATCTATGGCATTAAGAATAGTTTGACGGGTCTCTTCAACAAGGGCAGATTCTGCTTTTACATGTTTTCGAGGACCATCACACGCAATATATAATTTGGTGGGTTGTACTGTCTTGATACGCTCAAAGCTCTTGAGTGCAACATCCTTACGGCGGAATATAATGAATAATATGGGAATATCGTACATGCTGTTAAAACGTATTTGTATAATGTTTATTGTGTTAATACAAGCTTATAGTCAGGATATAAATTCTCTGGAGTGGCTATACATGTTGCTTCAGGGTGATTGATTAAGAATTTGATACGTTCCTTCAGTTGCTGAGTATCTGTAAATATTGGATCGTAATTGAAGAAATCTCGACAGTATCTAAGTGACAGATTATCTTTGACTAGAGCTCTTTTTTTATTGGAAACACATTCAAAACTAACCCCACTAACTCTACAACTAAAATCTTCAGGATAGGCCATGAGAATTATATCAGAGTGATGGAATAGTGACTGGTATTCTGATGGATTTAAATAGTGGTTAATGAATACGAAGTTCTTTGTGACGTTATCTTTTACTGTCGTACTGCGAAGAATAAGAAGAATGCTGTTTTCTTCTAGGAAAGACAGAAAATCCTTGTCTTCTTCTAACTTTTCAAAGAATCTTTTATTGGGTCGATTAGAAGGATGGTATATGATGGTCTTAAACGATGATATATCGATTGGAAGGTGGTCATAATCCTTCTTGATATTGGGCAGGATACATCCATGTGATACAATGTGGAACCTACATCCTTGATGGAGAAAGGGTTTAGACATTTGTTCGTTAAACACAAGAAATGAATTTCTTTTAGAAAGATTTTTGAGGAAAAACCCTTTTAGTCCTTTTCCTAAATTCCTTCCATTATCATGACAAATGATGTTCATGCCTGAGCATAACGGAATCATGCCTAAAGTGATTTCGTCTAAACTGGAAAGAATGACTTTGTCATAGCGTTTAAATGACAAATGAATCTTGATGTACATGAGTGTGATAAGGTAAAAAAACCTATTAACAAATCCCTTGGTGCTATCATAGTTGAAGAAAGAAGGGATAATCAAAGCGTATTGCTGAGGTGGGTAAGGAAGTTGCATGGCAATATCCTTATGCAAGACAAGTTTCACTTCAGTTGCTTGTCTTATGAGCGCATCAATATGTATATGGTCAAAATTGATGTGTCCCTTTTGAAAGATATAATTGATATAGAGTACTTTCATAAGCCTTTATGTAAAGGGTGAATATCCGTGACATTTGTAATGGAGGTCTTCTGTTCTTTTACCAATAATTTTTGCCGGAATACCTCCTACAATGGCAAAATCAGGCACGTTTTTGTTAACAACGGCACCTGCACATACGACAGCTCCCTTTCCAATATGGACACCTTGGAGGACGGTAGCCCCTACGCCTATCCATGCGTAATCATCTATTTGAATACTTTCCCATTTCCCGCTGAAATATCTACTTTGAACATCATGACCTCCAGTCATAATGATGCAGCGATGGGATATTGATACATTGTCTCCGATTGTTATTCCTGCTCTTGCGTCAATAATGCACCCCTGATTAATATGACTGTATTCCCCTAATTTTAAGCGCCATGCGTACATGTAATAGTTTTTCTTCATGATAAATGATCCCTTCCCGATTTGGCTGCCCAACAGACGCAGATATGCTTTCCTGACAGACCAAAATGGAATAAGAGGTAAGATGTCATTTACCATCCACTCTGTTCCGAAACCTTTCAAGAATTGGTATAGGGGTGATGACAAGAAGAACTTCTGTAGGACGTTAATTATAAATTTCATAAATAAGAAGAGGTTGAATTTCCCTTGTGAAAGGACCAAGTAGTTGTACCAATAATTTCTATACGGTTTGTCGGAAATTCCTTCTTTTTGAAATCTTTCAATGACAATGTCGATTTTCTTGAAGGTATGTCCTGCTTGATATATTCGGTGTATCATATCCCAGTCAAGGGCATATTTAAGACTTTTCTTTTTGCTGATGTCATATAAGAATTTTTTTTGTACTTCTGTCTTGACAAGTGATGACCCGTGTCGGTAAATAATACGATAGGATAGTTTATGCCAGTCTGGTGAAGCAACAATCAGTGACTCCTTTTCTGAAGAGACTTCAATGCTGTCTCCATAGATGACGTCAGTCTGGTCGATGCCATCAGAGGTCATGACATCCTCCAATGTGGTAGCCGTGGCAAATTTATCACCACTGTTAAGTACAATAATCCAATTACCTGTTACATGACTGATGCCTTTGTTGAGCGCTTCATATAATCCATCATCATGTTCAGAGCACCAGTATGCAAGACGGCTGGAATATTCTTTTACGATATCAGCGGTGCCATCAGTACTTCCGCCGTCAATTATAATATACTCTATGTCCTTCCATGTTTGCGACAGGCAATTCTCTATTGTGTCACGAATCTGATGTACATCATTATATACAACAGTGATAACGCTGACTTTGTGGTTGTTATTTATTCCAGTATCCATAAGCTTTCTTATTTATGATGAGCGAACATTGATATAGGTGAATGGAACTCATTAGGGCATAGCATATTGCTGTGGACATAATAATAGTCTCTGTTGTGAGGCTTGAAAGGTTTAGATAGAGATAGATAATATATATTATCGTTGTAATGACGGATGTATATATCTGAACACGAATCTTGTTTAGACCATTAAGCAAGTATGTCACACAGTTGTTCAAATTAAAGAACGAGATGAAACATAATACTAAAGCAGATATGTGAAATGGAACGGCATTGTTATTCCCAATCCAAATTGTATAGAAATAGGAACTTAAAAGGAGCATGAGTCCTCCCAATATTACCGATATCATCCAAAGACCTATTGCTCGCTTAAAGGTCTTCCTAATCCAAGGGAAATCCTCCTTTACATAAGCATCTGTATATGCATTCCACATGGGTGATATTATGATGGTATAGCCAATAGCCAAAAGATTGAAGTATTTGTAGGCAATGTTATAGGTGGTTACGGCTTCAGGACCGCTAATCTGTGTGATGAAGAAATTTGAGCCGCCAAAAATAACAAGACAGCTTGTAATCTGAATTATAAAGAACCCAATTCCTTTCCAGAGAATCTGTTTTGATAGATTTAGGTTGAAACTCTTGAGGGTGGGCTTTAACATTGGGTATCTGATAAATAGTGGAATGGCAGATAAGATATAAATAATAATGGGGATAATTGTAAAAATGACTACAACGTATAGGATACTTCTCTCGGAGAAGAATCGCAATGCATATATGGCCGCAAGTGATACTAAAAGACCGACAGCACTGAGCATATCGTATAATGCATATTTTTGTAATGCCACGAAAACGAGTCCGATGTTCTTAATAACAAATGCAACTAAGGTAAAGAATACTGCTACTTGAAGTGCCCCTTTTAACTCAAGCCTATCAACTTTTGTGGTGTTGAAAATGGCTGAAGAATCGACAGTTTCTGTGATAATAAGTGAAATGCCCCCTAATACTAATGCGATGATGGTTAGCATACCAAGGGTTGTTGTAAGATAGGTGCGGCCTAAATAAAAATCTCCTTTGGAAATGGCTGATGTTAAATAGTTGCGCATACCATTGCCCAAACCGACATCAAAAAATGAAAACCACATAAGCATGGATGATATTGTCATCCATACTCCAAACTGCTCAGTGTGCAAATAACCAAGTGTGGCAGGTACGATAAGAAATGAAACGACCATTCCAATCAGTTTGCACAAAGCTGACAATAGGATGTTTTTGCGTACTATTGATGTCCTCTTGTCTTGACTGTGGAATCTTTCCTTTATTTCTGTTATCATTGATAGACTCATTCACCAAAGTTTTTTTGGAATATGACTTTTCGTTCATTGTATGTGTCGGCCTCAATAAGGACGTTGTCATAATTGTATATAATGTCATTGGATGAATTATACATCTTAACAAGACAATACATACAAAGCATCGAAAGATATAAACGTTTATTTCTTATAGCTATAATGCATTTCTCGAAGTCTATCCATATAGGAATGTATGCAAAGGCAAATAACATGGACATGCGCACGCTGATGGTTTTAAATTCGCTAAGGGCAAAATACATAATGAAAAAGAGTGTCATGCAATTAATAAATAGTGGCCCTTTTTGAATGTTTTTCAACTTATCGTAAAAAAAGAAAATTAGGATTCCGGTAAAGAGCCTCTCAATATAGCCGATGCTAATTTGGAAACTTGAAGACGGTAAAAGACGCGTATATTCGTCAATATGCTCTCGTGTTGTCGGGTCAAGGAATGATGCAATGAGGGAAACGATACTTATCAAGATGGGAATTTTAAGTAAAAGTATCATATTCCCAACAACGAAAATGCCAGCATATATGTACTTGTTCCAGTCTTTGTGAAGGAAAAGGTAAAGTGGTAGATACAATATAGCGGACGTGTGGAATAAGACGGCGATAATACATGCAACATAATAATTTATTGGCTTGCGGTTAATAATAAATTCTATTGCGTTCATGAAAATGAGTATTGCTATAGAATTCCTCAGCAGGTCTGTAACAATCGCTAATCCGCCCATGCATAAAAATACGATAATCCCCAGAGGTATATTGCTGATGTATTTGTGTAGGAACCGTAATAATAGCAAAGTGTTAATGAAACAGCATATAAGGATGAAAAAATGATAATTGTTATAAATCGATTTGCAGATAACCACTAAGACTGTAAATCCTGGTTCATACCAATGCCCATTAAAAAGGGCTTGCTGTAAATCTGCTGGGATGCTTTGGAAACTTGGATAATAGACATTCCAGTCATAAAAGCAGAAACCACGAAAGCCGAAAAAAACGAGGAACACCACACCACAAAGTGAGGTGATGATTCCTTTCTTTGTCGCATCATTGGTATAATGATACCACAAAGCTAATATGCCATAAAAACATATTAATGTGATATATGGCCATGCGTACTCCATTTACTTCTTGATGTGATGAAAGATTCTTTTTATATCCTTTCTCAATAGAATATAGAACGAACCGACAATACCTCCAAAGATAAAATACAGGATGACGATAATAGAGCGTGGAGTACTGGAAGCTTTGTTGGGCACAGAGGCTTGTTGAATGATGGTAAAAGCAGGAGTTTGTTCTTGTATCTTGGCCTTTGCTTGTTGAACTTGAGTACTTATTTGGTTGTATATATTGAACTTTAACTGCATCTCGTTTTCTAATTCACTAAGTCGAGTTTCCACGGAAGTCAAAGCAATCTTTGTATTTGCCTCACTATAATCTGCATACTTTTTTTGAGATTGCAGATACTCTTTCTTGCTCTCATTTAGGAGCTTTTGATAATATACCAAATCGTTTTTTGCTTTTTTTGTCCTATACTCAATAATATAGTCTCGTAGATGTTTTTGAATAGTATCGACAATGATGGTTGCAACCTGCGGGTCTTGGTCTTTTACACCAATAGTGATAATTCGGGTTTTACCATCAACAATACAACTGATAGATCCTTTGATATAATCAACTATTTTCTCTTGGGACTTGGTGAGGTGAGTAGGATCAAATACCGTGTTATTGCTTGATACTTCCTTCTTAGGGAGTAAAGAGGAAAGGAAATATGCGGGATATCCCCAAAAGCCAGTTCTTAAATCTTTATTGATATAGTCATAAAATCTCTTTCTAGTGGTGTCTTCTTTCTTATGTACTTTGACATCTAATAAAGAGATAATGAAATCATTAGATAAAAGAACTGTCGGGTAGATTTCTGGGTAAATAGCATCCATTGTAGATTTTCCCCCCAGGTCTATTCCAAAAGTGGAAGCCATACTGGCTAAACTTTCAGAAAGTCCGACGCCGCCAGTACTCATCTCGGGAGCTAGAATGACCTCGGAGGTGTATTCTTTGGGATTGACTAATGCAACAAGAATTCCCAGAATGGTAAATCCCCCCACAATTTTTGTGAGCAGGATTCTTTCTGCTAGGATTCGTTTGATAATGCCAATGAAATCTATTTCCTTATTTTTTACTTCTATCTTTTCTTCCATAATCTTCTAATTTACTTCGTCAAATTAGCAATAGTGGCAATCATGGTGCCGAGTGAGGCAGCGGTAGTTCCGATGCTGAGCCATTGCTGAAGACCGAATCCTTGGCGTTGGCGCTTGGTAGGAACTACAATCTGACAACCAGGACGTGGTTTGTGCTTGCGGTCCGCACGGGCTACCATGCCATTCATGTAGATGATGATGGTCTGGCTCTTCTTGGCTGTGGATGTGGTACCTCCAGCCAGGTCTATATAGTATTTGGCATCTTTCCCTTCCTTGAAATAGACGGTGTTGGGATAGAGCACCTCTCCGTTGATTTTAACGGTACCGTCATAGTGGGGAACGACGATGCGGTCGCCTTCACGTAAGATGGGGTCATCGTCGCTGCCAGGATTCTTCAAGGCTTTGTCGAGCTCAATACCTACGGGGTAGTTGGCATTGGTCATGAGCTTCTTGACGTCGATAGAGTCTCGTCCAGAGTTACGCTGTGCGGTACGAAGCACTACTTCCATTTGTTCGCGTTCTTCGGGAGTCATCAGACGCAGCAGTTTTGTGCCTTCTGGATAGGCTCGTTTGGTGAGTCCTCCCGCCTGCTTGATGACGTCGCTTAGGCGCTGTCCTTTGCTGGATAGGGTGTAGTTGCCTTCAAACTGGACTTCTCCTTCTACCGTTACATTCTGCTGTTCGGTATAGTTAGGGCTGCGGCGCACATAGACTTCGTCGAAGGGCATCAGTCTGAAGTCTGGCTGATCGGCAATGTTAAAGTCAGGCGTCAGTTTAAAGCTGAACGTCTGGGCAATCTGGTCATCAGCCTCAGTTGCATTCGGATTGCTGATGCGGCGCGACACGTCCACTTTTACCAGTGAAGCGGCATCGGTAGGACCTCCTGCTTGCAGGATGAGGTCTTCTACACTCTCGTTGGCTGCATATTTATAGGTTCCAGGATAGAGTACCTCGCCATTGATGGTTACCGTTTGCTTCTGTACTTTCTCCTCACGACTGGCAATGTAGAGCACATCTTCGTTGCGCAAGGGAACATCGGGGGTAGTGCCTTCCAGGATGCCGCGAATGTCCACGCTCAGCACTTCCAGCGTGCGGTCTGCTCTCATGCGGTGCATGACGGCATGTTGCGAGATGGCTCCCTCTGTCAGACCTGCTGCTGCCTCTACCAATGCCTTGACAGTGCTGATGTTTTTGCCTACATGGTACATGCCTGGGCGGAATACGGCACCTTTGATTTCAACCATGTTCTGATAGCGGTTCAGAGTGGAGTCAACGCTAACGGAGTCTTCGTCCATCAGCTTGAATTGGCTCATGTCGAACTCGCCGACACTGAATACGGAATATTGGTTGCCTGCCTTGCGGTTGATGCGGATAGCCTTTGTATAAGCGTCTCCCGTAAACCCTCCTGCATAGCGGAGTAGGGTAGCGGCGCTTTCCGTCTTCTTCATCTCGTAGAACATGGGGCGCTTTACCTTACCCGTGATGTTTACCAAGGCTTCGTAGGGACCAACGGTGATGACGTCGTTGTCTTGCAGACGAACATCGCCCGTCAGTTTTCCGTTGAGCAAGAAGTCATAGACATCGACGCTGGTAACTTGTCTGCCGCGACGGAATACCTTGACATTTCGCAAAGTACCTATCTCGTTAGGACCACCAGCCATGTAGAGGGCGTTATAAACAGTGGCAAAAGCTGACATGGCATAAGTGCCGGGCATCTTCACCTCACCCATGATGTTTACCGTAATGGTACGGGTCTGGCCCAGTGTCAAGTCAATCTGAGAGCCTTGATAGCGAGGTCCTAAGACTTTCTTCAGGCGAGCCTTTGCCTGGCTTACGGACAGACCCCCCAACTGGATGACGCCAATACCCTCAATGGTGATGGTGCCGTCTGGCGAGATGGTTTCTGTAATGCTTTCCTGAGAAGCTCCCCAGATGTCCACGTTAACGGCATCGCCAGGTCCGAGACGATAATTCTGCGGAGTAGCCAGATTCATCGAACTCTCAAAGGTCAGGTTCTTGTTGTTGAACACGTCGTGGCCGAATATCTTTCGCTTACTCTCTTTCTCTTCCTCCATGAAGTATTTCAGCGAGTCGGGCATCATGAAGTCCATGGCCTCGTCCATCTCCACGAAGTCCTTGTCGTTTTCATCGTAGGTGCGCTTCTGCTTCTTTTTGAAATCCTCCATCTTGCTGTCCTTGATGCGGAACTGCGAAGCTTTCTTCTGGTCTTTCTTGGCCTGCTCCTCACGCTTTTCGCCATTGGCCTCGCGCATTCTGGTCTTTACGGCCTTTGATCCTGCGGTGATGTCCTCAGCCCCTAATGTGCCGTTTTTTATCTGCTTCTGATATTTCTTTTGGATGCGACGTATTTGCTCAATAGTCACACCGCGTTGTATCAGTTGGGTAACAATCTGCTGGCGTGAAACTCCCTTGGCGTTCTGTTCAATGACATAGTCCATCACTTGGTTATCTGTCATGCCAGACTGAGCCCATGTCGTGGCTGTTGCCATGAGCAGACAGAGTATGATTGTAGATATTCGTTTCATGTTCGTGCGCATTAATAATATATAAAAACACGTTGTAGTGCAAAATATTGTGCAAAATTAGCGATTTTTTCTGAAAAACCATGGTTGTATCAGAAATAAATTGTATTTTTGCAGTCCAATTACGATATTATTCTTGGGGGTGACTGGATTTGACAGCGAGCTGAGATGGTACGTAAGCATGCGGAGTGAAGACTGTGTACTCCATAATCCATTCGGTCAAAAATTTAATTGGCGAAAACAAGTACGCTCTCGCTGCCTAATCGAAGTACAGTAGATTACTGGCTTTATTCTCCTACTAGGTAGGGGAACGAGACATCGCTCCAAGGATGTTGTCCCGAATCTGAGGAACAAGCGGTGCAGGTAAATCGGGAATAGTCAGGCTAGGCCTCGATAGTCTGATGAGATTTAGAGGATAAGGTTGCAGTTGGTGGCTTGGGTCTTGCTGCGGCTCGAAAATGAAGGCCAAGATAAGCATGTAGAAAGCGTATGGTTTCCTCGTGTGGACGAGGGTTCGATTCCCTCCACTTCCACTATCGTTACTTACGATTCCCTCCACTTCCACAAAAAAATAGCGATGCCAAATCGCTATTTTTTTATAAGTTCCTCCATAAGGCCCTCGCAGGCATCTTCCAGTAAGTCTATCACCAACTCGAAGTCGCGTTCCACCCCATAATACGGGTCGGGAATGGTTGCTTGGGTAGGATGGTGGCGCAGGTAGTCGGCCATCAGGCGAATCTTCCGTTTGTCCTCCTCGTTACGAGCTTTTGCAGAGATAGCCCTGATGTTCTCGTGGTCCATACCAATGATGAGGTCGAAGCGGTCGAAGTATGAACTGTCCAACTGCTGGGCGCGACTATTGAAGTTATATCCATGCTTGCTGCCGCAGCGTCGCATCCTACTGTCAGGCAAGTCACCGATATGCCAAGGGCCAATGGCAGCCGACTCAATGTGGAACTGGTCAGACAAGCCTCTGTCGTCCACCAGCTGCTGCATGATACCCTCAGCGGCTGGTGAACGACAGATATTTCCCAGACATACGAAGAGAAGTCGCTGCTTCATCGTATTACGACCTTTTTGCCTTGATGTATGTATATACCCTTTCTCGTTGGTTTCTCTGAGAATCGTGAGCCGTTGAGATTGTACCATTGGGTATCTGTATTTGAATGGGTTGTCGTTATTGCTTGGATGCCGGTAACTTCTTTCAATACATTTTTCCACATCCCATTTAAGGTATAGTAGCCGGTATTCTGGAAGTCAAGATCATCAGTCTGCACTTTCTTTTCGTCAGAGGCATTTTGGGCATTGTTAAAGATGATTCCCTCATTTCCACCAGTTGCAGCTTTCTTGTCCGACTCCTTGAAAGTCCACTTCCATACAGCATTACCATTATGAGCTGTTCCAACCTTAGTACATGTTACCCCAGGCCATGAACCTCCAGTGTAGTTGTATTGCTTGTCCCAACGCCAACACTTGATAACTCGTGATGACATATCCCAGAATGCAGGAACCTCGAAGAAAGCACAGGTCTCTCCTTCGTTGACAACACAGCATTCAGGAACAGTTGTAGGCTCTTTTTGAGCATCAGTCTCTGTAATGGCTACAACAGCAGCCAGGTCAACCTCTGAACTAGCATATAGTTTGAAACAAACACCCTCAACAGCCAGCTGATATCCTGCCTCGTTGATTGTTGCTTCGTCGGTAGTCAGCATCAAGGTTCCTTTTTCACCTTTCACTTTCAATACGAGGCCCTTTTCTGACGCTTCGACACTCTGTATTGTACTCTGATTGTTGATACCAGCAGCCTTTCTTGTCTCAATTAGTTTTTTTAATGTACCTTTATATGCTTTCCAATGAGGAAGGAACAAACAAGGTGTGCCAGGCATCGTCAGAATATAGGCATTAGCTGCACAGATGTTATAGTTCAGGCAAGTACTCTCCCGATAGGTGTCGTGGTTGTCAACAAAGGTAACTGCATAGCGAGAATAACTTGTGTTGTTGGCCAAAAATGCTTCCTTTAATTTATCCCACTTACCACCCCCAAAAGCAGCGTTAATCTTGTATTTCAGTGGGAAATCAAATGCAGCGCTAGTCTTTTCTGTACCATCAATCCATCCCTTTACTTTATTGATATCACCGTCCCAGTATTCTCCTACGGAATAGGTTGGAACTGCAGATTTGTTATAAATCCCAATATATGATGGATAAAAGCCCTTTACCATATCATAGCGGAAACCTGCGTAGCCAAGATCCTTCAATAAGAAATCAAGGTAGGTTTTTACGTTCTGTTGAACGGTTGGGCTGGTGTGGTCTAAATCGCGAAAACCATCAAAGTTGTCGCCTGTATCGTTTGCTCCAGTTGCTTTCTTGCCTGCATAAGCTCCAGTAGCCCATTCACTTAGATGACTGTTGCATTCATCGTCCTTGCAAATTCCAGAGAAATTGGTGTTGTCCCATGTGATACTATAAGTTCCCTTGGTCTCATTAGGGAAGTCCACCCAAGTGTTCAGACCGTTTTTGTGGTTAACCACCACATCTTCAATGATACCCACACCTTTTATCTGAAAGGTGCTAATCATGGAACGAAGTTCTGCCTCTGTTCCAAAAGCACTTGAGTGGTCAAGCCAAAAGCAGGGGTCGTAACCCATTGTTTTCCTGCTAGTGTGGTAATAATCTGATGTCTTACCTGAGTTAGGTACCCAAATCAATTTGAAATACTGGGATAACTCATCAGCCTGGCTCTCCAGATTCGTCCACTTGGCATCATCATAGCCATCCCAATAGAATCCTTGTAACATGACACCAGAGTAATTTTCGGGCCATCCCTGTGCCATCATGCACAGTGATGTCAATGTAATAAGTAGTGAGGTAAAAAGTCGTTTCATAATCGTTAGTCATTAGATTTACTTTGCAAAGATACAAAATTTACAAATAGGGTGAACTACAATGTTGTAGAAATTTTTTGAGAGTAAGTGCAATCGGTTGCATTTGGCATCTTTAAATACCCTATTACCTTAAAGCCTTCGTTATTGGAAATACTCCGAAAGTATTTTTGAATACTCCGAAAGTAATTTTGAATAAGGCAGGGTTATTGTTAAATAAGGCAGGGTTATTGTTAAATAAGGCAAGGTTATTGTCCAATAAGGCAGGGTTATTGTTGAATAAGGCAGGGTTATTGTCAAATAAGGCAGGGTTATTGTCCAATAAGGCAGGGTTATTGTCAAACAGGCACTTTTTGGTCTCAATTTACTCGATTTTTGGACTACAAAGACCAAAAATATCTTCAAAATCCCATAAAATCCACCAATTATCTATGTGTTTTACTCGTTGTTTTTGTTATTTTTCGCCAAAAACCGGAATTTGCTGCCACCATGCTGCCACCAAAAATGTGCCTAAATACTGGTGTTATAGAAGATTGGTGGCAGGGTGGCAGCAAAATTTAAAAATATTTTTCAGAGCATAAGTCATATACTTATCCCGAACTGGCATATTAAAGAATAAAAATGCTACATTTAAGTCTAACAATTGCTACATTTAAGTCTAACAATTGCGAGCATTAATGGTAGCAATATTTTCCCTTAATATAAAACAGGCGGGCACCATAGGGTAGGTGTCCGCCTGAATGTTTAAGATTTGTATCCCCAAATTACTTCTTGGTAATAATGCAGTATGCCTTTGTTGGGCACAAGGGGAATAACTGGATGAAGTAGGTGCCAGCTTCATTAATCTTCAGATTGGCGCCACCAAATTCCAGATTGTCCACTGGACCACCCCAGTTGATATCCCAACTGTCGTTAGCACGGAACTTAAACTCGTCAGCAGCCAGGTTGATGGTAATCTCCCAAGCCTTTGTCTCTTGGTTGTAAGTCATGTCTGTATCGGCATCCCAGCCTCCTGATTGTGCAGGACCTACAATACCAATGCTGTTGATAGCTGTGAGCTGATAGGTCATGCCCTTCAGGTTGACTTCTGCACGATAGAAACCTGGAGCTACCAATATGTTGCCTGATCCACCATCGTTAATCAGCGTACCAGTCATACCGTCATCAGACATGGTTCCAGTACCATAGTTTCCGTTGTCCCAGTTGTCTGCTCCACCACGGAACTTGAAGGCACCCAGGCCACCTGACCAGTCGGCACCCTCTGCATAGAAGAAGCCTACATAGTTACCATCACCGCTTCCACAGTAGAGTGGCTGCTGGATTTCACCCCAGTTGTTGTTGACACCAGCTTCGTAGATGTAAATCGGGAACTTGCTGATGTCGCTACCCTCAATAACCTCGTAAGTAGGATAGCCACCAAAGAATGACAGGATGATAGAATAGGTTCCTGCACCAGGTGATGGGATGTTCTTACCATTATCAATCAGGTCGCCAGGCTCACCGTCCTTGTCGATACCAAGGTTGTAGGTCCAGTCGTGGTTAGCACGGAACTTGAACTCGCCAGAACCTGTGAAGTCGAAGGTTACATAGTAGGCGCTGTTCTCCTTGCTGTACGTCAAATCTACGTCCTTGTCCCAGCCACCAATACCGTCGCCAACAAGGCTCCAGTTGCGCAGCTCTACAGAGTAGGTGAGTGCGTTCAGGTCGACAGTGATGTAGTAGCAGCCTTCTGCATCTACCTTGATGTTAGGACCACCAGGCACGAGGGTATGTCCGTCCTCAGAACCCCAGTTTACATCCCAAGAGCCATCGGCAAACTTAAACTCGGTATTAGCATCCATGCAGATATATCCTGAGAAGACATTAGGATTGTTCTCTGGGTCTTTCTCATAGAGTGCCTGATCATAGCCGGCAGGATTCCATCCCTGATATGAACCAGGAACAGCAAGGGCCTTCAGAGCAGGCTTGCCATGATAAGGAATGGTGATGTCGAGAATGGTCTCATGCATCTCCTTGCTGACCATCTTGCCAGTATAGACGCGTGCAATGAACTGTGCAGGTACCAGCTTCTGCTCGGGCAGTTTGCCATAGAAGGTCTGCAATGTCTCCTTGAGGAGGGCTGCAGACACCTCACCTTTTGCATTTGCTGTCATTTCCACGCTCTCACTCATATCAGCATTATAGATAATAGCCTTATAGATAACACTGTCAGGATTAGAGCTTGACTCATAGGTGGGTACGAACAACTGGACGTTGCCCTCAGGATCGACATTTGCGAAATCGATAGCCGGTACGTCAGCCATGTTCTGGCTCACTTTAATGGCTTCGTCAGGAGTGGTGTCCGGGTTTTGTACCGTCCAGTCCTTATAGTCATCTGTGCAGCCGACCAACGAGAGGACCATAGCTGCGAAAAATAATATCTTCTTCATACGTTATTCTTCTGTTTCGTTAGAAATAAACATATACTGACCCGTAATATCGTTGAGGAATACGGTGTAAGAGCCAGCCTTGACAGGAATGTTAGCACCATTGTTGACACCCTCGCCATAAGGGAACGTCTTAGCAGAACCGTCGGCAGGACCCCAGTTATCATTCCAACCACCGTCAGCGGCAAACTTCAGCTCGGTATCCTCAGCCAAATCGATAGTCGTCATCCAGATGTGGTTCTCACCATTATGGGTTTCACAAGCTGTAACAGGATTAGCAGCCAGATCCCATCCATTATAGCCGCCAGGCAGACTCATTGATGAGAATACCTTTGGAACTACTTCGTACTCGTAAGGCTCAATGGTAATCGTCTCCTTCTTGGTATTCATCTTGATAACGTAGTAGCCATCTTTCTTAATACCAATATTGTGGTTGTCGCCATCCAGGTCTTCTATGATAGATGCATCAGGACTCTCCACATTCTCGAAGTTCATCTGAGAATCCCAGCTTCCAATCACTTCAACAAACTTGAACTGAGTACCAGCCTTGAAGAAGCCTGTATGACTGATGATACCTTTACCACTGGGTTTCTCATACTCTTCCTTAACAAGAGGCAACAATGGAATCAGACCCTTACCGAGGTCAGTTGCACTATTGCTCCAGTCTGCACTACCGATGTTTTGACCTACCATGTACCAGAGTACAGGAATAGGATCAACCATGAAGTAAGGAGCTACAGTAATCTGAATGGTGTTCTGTGAGATAATGCTGTTATAGACATTCTGTCCAGCATCACGTACAGATGCGATTGCACGCAGCGTTACATTCATCTTGTCAGGAACATCAATCATTTCTTTCCAGCCCAACAGTTTCATCAGAGCACCATCGAGTGCATTACAGCTGACAGCACCCTTGTTGCTGTTAAAAGTCTGCTCAAGCGTAATGAAATCAGCACCTGTATTGTCTTCAGCATCATCCAGGAACTCTTTGGTAAAACTACCAGTAGCAGAAGCTTGTACGATATAGGTGGGGATGATAGATGCACCAAAGTTGGTGTAAACAGGAAGTGTCCACGAAACGGTGAACTCCTTGGTCTGCTCCAAGTCTATAGTAGCAGCCGTAGCGCTAGAGCCGGTAATAGAGAACTCTGTGGGCTGCGTCAGCGTAGGATTAGAATCCCTGTCATCCTTACAAGATGTCAGTGCTACTGCACCCATCAGTAGCAGCAGGGCTAATGAATATATCTTTTTCATATTTTTTCTCATCATTATTGTTAGACATTAATAGCCTGGGTTCTGATGACCCTTCAAGTTCGGGTTAGAGTTAACATCCTCGGCCGGAATAGCAAATACGTTGAGGTAAGCAGCAATAGCCTGTCCATTCTTAATACCACCCTTCCAGTCCCAGAGGTATTCACCACTCTTGTCGCCACCATAGTAACCGTAGCGAATCAAGTCTGTACGACGGAAACCTTCATGGTAAAGCTCACGTGCACGCTCATCCAGAATCTGGTCGAGGGTATAAGAATCCTTCAAATCATTATTGTTGGCACGCTGACGGAGAGCGTCGATATAGCCCTTGCCTACTGCCGTAGTCTTACCGCCATTCAGACGGGCATCGGCTTCTGCGGCAATGAGGTAAGCCTCTGCAGAACGCATCAGGAAATAGTCAGTGTCCACAAACTTCGAGTTGTGAGGATTACCACCGTTTGAGTATGTGTTACGGAACTTACCTACAGCATAGCCTGAAGTGTATTCTGTAGCCTTCTCAACAACCAGGTCACGTCCCTTACCGAAGAACAGGGCACGGTCGTCACCAGCAGCTTTGGCCATATCAGAGATGTTAGCCTTAGGTGCATCGTTGTTGGGGAAGAACTTGGCAATAAACTGCGAACGAGCGCGGTTACCTGCCCAGTACTGGTCAGTGCCGTAGTCCTTATCGGTATCCATGTCTGCCTTCCAGCAAGAAGCCATCAGGAAGAGGCTGGTACCCCAAGAGGTTGTTGTTACACCGTCCTGATAGAGTGGAAGGATAGCTTCCTGTGAAGCACCACTTTCACCATTGTCACCCATGAACAGCATCTGATAAGCACTCCACTTACCAACGCCTGTTGTCCACAGCTTGTGAGGACCACTGATAACCTTCTCGGCATAGGTCTTGGCTTCCTCCCAACGAGCAGTACCTGTATAGACCTGAGCATTCAGGTACATACGAGCCAACAGCAGGTTGGCTGCATCCTGATCGGCACGACCGTAGCCATTGTCACTGCTCTTGCGGGCAGCAGGAGTCAACATGGAACCTACAACTTCCTTCAGCTCTGTCTCAATCCATTCAAACAGTTTAGCACGCTCAATAGGCATAGGACTCTCCGTAGAAACAGCTGTTGAGAAAGGTACGTTGCCATAGCAATCCATCAGATGATAGTAATAAAGTGCACGAAGGAAGCGAACTTCAGCCTCGCGAGTAGCATCAATACCTTTACATACATCCAAGTAGTGGTTGCAGTAGTTGATACCACCATACAGGCGATAATAGAAGCCTTCCAGCATGGGGTGAGAAGCATCATACTGGTTGAAGTTGAACTGGGGAATACCAGGGTCACCCCAAGCACAGATAGCCTCGTCGGTAGTCAGCTCGTTGGCGTTCCAAAGCTGGCGCACGAAACCTGTCGTACCACCATCCAAGCGGTCGATGTCACAATCACCGTCTGCACCGGTATTACCTGCCAGCGCCATGTTGGCATAACACTTGGTGTAAAGACCAACCTCATCGACGGTCATCGTCGTACTGGGGTCGATAGGTGTCACATCAAGGTCTTTGGTGCAGGAATTCAGTCCTACAGTCAACAGAAGGGCTGCTGCGGGAACTATATGTTTAATATATCTTGAATTCATAATATTATTCCTTAATATGTTAATAGTGTTAGAAGTTGAGGTTCACACCCATCTGGACAGTGAACGGACGTGGATAGATACCGTTGTCGATACCACCGCTGACCTCAGGATCAATACCATCATACTTGGTGATGGTGAACACGTTGGTTGCGCTGATGTAAACACGGCCTTTCAGGTATTCATCCCATGTCTTGAACGAGTAGCCCAGTGTGATGTTGTCACACTTGAGGAACGAAGCGTTATGGATAAAGTAGTCTGTGATGACCTTGTCATATGTTGACCAGCCATTTGCAACGGCTACAGGAGTTACATTCTGCAGATAGTTGAATGAGCTATCATAGCGCTTGGCAATATTAGAGTAGCCTGCCTGTCTGTCCCAATATACATAGTTGTCGAAACTTGCACGGAGCGAGAATCCGAAGTCAACGTTCTTGTACTGAAGACGAGAGCTCAGACCTGCGGTATAGGGAGCAGCGGGACTCTTGTAGAAATAGCGGTCAGCGTCAGTCAGCTGTCCGTCACCATTACGATCTACGAACACACCCTCCAAAGGCTTGCCGTCAGCGCCATAAACCTGCTGGAATACATAGAATGAATTGGCTGGGTGACCTACAGCTTGAGCCTGTACCTGGTTACCTGTACCTGCAGAAATACCACCAGTCATGATGATTGACGACTCGCCAGTCAGCTCGGTGATTTCATTCTTGTTATAAGTGAAGTTTCCTGTTACTTCCCACTGCCAGTCTGTTGTCTGAATAGGACGAACGGTCAGCGAAGCTTCAATACCCTTATTTTCCAGCGAACCGATATTCTTGGAAATAGAGTTACGGAAGTTGGTACCTGCAGGTGCAGGTGCGTTGTTAATAAGATCGGTGGTCTTACGCTTATAGATATCAATGCTACCGGTGATTCGGTTGTTGAAGAGACCGAAGTCAAGACCAGCATTGTAGGTTGTTGTGGTCTCCCACTTCAAATCCTCGTTATAAGCATCTGGGCGATAGAGGAGACCCTCGTCGTTGACACCCTTGATGATGTAACGGCCATCCTTGTTGGTACGATTGACATTGTATGAAGCAAAATAGTTGTAGTTACCAATACCATCCTGCTGTCCGGTCTTACCCCAACCCAGGCGGAGCTTCAACTCGCTGAAGGCCTTGACATTTTTCATGAATGACTCTTCATTGATCTTCCAACCAAAGGCTACAGAGGGGAATGTTGCCCAATGCTCCTTGAAACGGCTCGAACCGTCGCGGCGGATAGTGAAGGTCAGCATATAACGGTCGAAAGCAATATAATTAGCACGTCCGAAGAAAGATACCAAGTAGCTTTCTTGTTTCCATTCCGACTCTTTGGGATTATAAAGTGTACCGGCAAGAGGCAATCCTGTCTGGTCATCCACCTGTTTGGTAGTCATAGGATAGAGACCTGCATATTCGCTATTGCCCCAATACTTCTTGTGCGACCACTCGTAACCAGCCATGATGTCAAAGTGCTGAGTCTTCAGGAAGTCCTTATAGTACTGAGCGTATGCAGAAAGAGTCAGGTTATACTTGCTCTCCTTTGTAAATCCGTCATTACCATAATAGAAGTTCGATGGTCCCCAGTTAGCATAGCGGGTATTCTGCTTACCATTGGCCCAGTCGCCAGATAAATTGGCATGCAGGCGGAGGTCTTCGAAACCATGAATCTGATAGTCAATTTCCACATTACCCATATAGTCGAATGAATTGGCATTGTCGTCCTTTTCATTTAACAGGGCCATAGGGTTCTTGGCAGCATTTGGATTCTGTGTGGTAGGATAGGTGTCGTCTTTCAGAGAAGAACCACTATCGGTCCATGCGAAGTAGTTGCCAAAGTTAGTATAGGCACCACTATAGTCAAAAATAGGCTGGGTAGGATCCATGCGGATGGCCTCACCGATAGCAGATTCATTGGCATAACGGTTGAAGGAGTGCATGAACTTACCATTGATATTGAACTTCAAATGGTCATCGAGGAATGAGGGGTTCAGTGTCAAACTGGCTGTTGTACGCTCGAAGTGTGACTTTGAAAGGATACCGTCCTGGTTAGTGTAACCAATACTGAAGCGATAAGGCATATTCTTAAAGCCACCGGAGATGGTAACGTTGTGGTCGGTACCGAAGGCATGACGGAAAATCTCATCCTGCCAGTCAGTGTCAGCCTGACCCAACAGAGCTTCAGCATCAGAACCTACGCCGTAGTACGACCTGATGAAGTCGCGATACTCGTCAGCTCCCAGCACGTTAAAGTCCTTTGTCTTAAACGAATAAGATACACTACCGTTGTAGTTGATAGAGGGCTTCTGTCCCTTGCGACCTTTCTTCGTGGTAATGATGATAACACCATTAGAACCGCGGCTACCATAAATAGCGGTTGCAGAAGCGTCCTTCAATACAGTAAAGCTCTCAATATCGGCGGGGTTCACCATCGAGAGTGCGTTAGCGGCACCCTTGATGCCCTGGTTGTCAAGAGCCAGACCGTCAATCACAATCAACGGGTCGTTAGAGGCGTTCAGTGACGAACCACCACGAATACGGATGGTAGCGCCGCCACCAGGTGTACCACCACCAGGTGTTACGGTCACACCGGCAATCTTACCCTGGATCATGTCCTGGGCATTGAGAACCAAACCGTGGTTTTTCTCATCGGGCTTCATTGCCGTTACTGAACCGGTCAAGTCGTTCTTACGGGCAACACCATAACCGATGACTACCACTTCGTTCAGAAGAGCTTGGTCGTCTTGCAGAGTAATCTCCAAATAAGGAGCGGCCTTGACAGTCTGGGTCTGATAGCCAATGTAGCTAATGGCAATGTCAGCACCCTGATTAGCTTTAAGGGCGAAGTTACCGTCGAAGTCCGTCACGGTTGCGATCTGTGTGTTCGCCACTCGTACTGTAGCACCGATGATGGGCTCGCCCGTAGCATCTTTCACATGGCCTTTGACGTCAATTTGAGCAAAGGCACCTACCGAAAGGAAGAGTCCCAGCAAAAGGACAAACATCCTAAACGGAGTCTGAATGTTTAATTGCTTCATCATTTGATTTTTAAAGTTAGTATAATTGTTATTAGTTCTCGAAATTCGATAGTATTGACTTGAATCAAGTGCAAAAGTAACGGATTTTTTAATACGTTGATACTTTTTTTGAGTTAAATGCGTTATAAGGTTAATGCAAACGTTTGCATTGTAGTTTCATCATAAATAAATAAGGTAAAGGAATAGCGAATAAAACTTTTCAATATCTTTGCACTCAGAACTAAGAACCGTTATGAACGACAAGGCTCCATTGACAATGAAGGACATCGCCCGCGAACTAGGTATCAGCGTCTCGACGGTGTCACGTGCTCTGAAGGATTCCTCCCGTATCTCTGCAGAACGGCGAGCAATGATTCAGCAGTTTGCACGTGAGCATAATTTTACACCTAATGTGCTGGCAGAGTCGTTACGCCATTCTAAGGTGCAGCCCATAAAAATAATAGGTGTCATCATCCCGGAATTCACTCATTTTTATTTCTCCTCCGTGCTGGCTGGCATTGAGGAGGAAGCCTCTGCCCGTGGCTATCGTATCATGGTGGCACAGAGTGGTGAGAACTATGAGCGAGAGGTGCGAATTTGTCAGTCTTTTTTCGAGAACAAGGTATGCGGTATTATTGTTTCGCAGGCGAAGGACACCAAGAAATACGATCATTTCGAGCGTCTGATGGATGCCGGTGTTCCTCTGGTGTTCTACGACCGCATCTGTACGGGTGTCAATGCCAGTAGGGTAGTGGTCGATGACTATAGGGGTGCCTTCAACGCGGTGACACATCTCATAGAGACGGGTTGCAAGCGCATTGCCTTCTATGGCTCAGCGCCCACACTGGAAATCTCGAAGAACCGTTTCAATGGCTATAAGGATGCCCTCTTGAATCATGGATTGAAGTATGACGAGACTATGACCCGCATCTGTGACAATCGTGCCGATGCTGAGGCTGTCACTCCCGAACTGCTTCAGCAAGAGACGCCGCCCGACGGTTTCTTTGCTGTCAACGACGATACGGCTATCGGTATCCTCTACACTGCTAAGCGCATGGGATTCCGTGTTCCCGACGACATCTCCATCTGTGGCTTTACCAATGGACAGCGTGCTGTGGCTTGCGACCCGATGCTTACCACCGTGGAACAACGAGGGATGAAGGTGGGCGAAGAGGCTGTTGACATCCTGATAGACCAGGTGGAGGGGATTATTCCTCGTGAAAAGGCGGAACGGCGCGTGGTAAGAACAAGGCTCGTTGTCCGCGGAACCACAAGGTGATATATAATTCTTAATTCATAATTCATAATGCATAATGCATAATTGGGATGAAGACAAAAGACGATAATATAATATTAAAGAAAAGCTATGATTTTGCAGTAAGATGCGTAAATCTATATAAATATCTCTGCAATGAAAAGCATGATTTTGTGATAGGTAAGCAGCTGATGCGTAGCGGAACTAGTGTAGGTGCAAATGTCAAGGAAGCCATCAGAGGAGCTTCCAAGGCAGACTTCATAGCGAAACTGAACATTGCTTTAAAAGAAGCAAGCGAGAGTGAATTTTGGATAGAAGTTTTACGAGATACAGATTATTTAAGTTCACAAGAGGCAGAAAGTATGCTTTGTGACTGTCAAGAAATCCTTAAGCTTCTTACCTCTATAGTTAAGTCATCAAAAGAAAAACCAATTATAAATTGTGCATTATGAATTATGAATTAAAACCCAAACCTAATTTACCGTTTTGGAGTCTTTGGAATCTGAGCTTCGGATTCTTTGGCGTGCAGATAGCTTATGCCCTTCAGTCTGCAAACATCTCTCGTATCTTTGCTACGTTGGGTGCAGATCCACACTCGTTGAGTTATTTCTGGATATTGCCCCCACTGATGGGCATTTTGGTGCAACCCATTGTGGGGACGCTGAGTGATAAGACGTGGACCCGTTTCGGTCGTCGCGTACCTTATTTATTTATAGGAGCCGCTGTTGCCGTGCTTGTCATGTGCCTGTTGCCCAATGCTGGTTCGCTGGGTCTGACCGTCAGTGCTGCCATGATGTTTGGACTGATAGCCCTGATGTTCCTCGACACCAGTATCAATATGGCGATGCAGCCCTTTAAGATGCTCGTGGGTGATATGGTGAATGAAGAGCAGAAGGCTAAGGCTTACAGCATCCAGTCGTTCCTCTGCAATGCCGGTTCTGTGGCTGGCTATCTCTTCCCCTTCATCTTTACCTTCATTGGCATCAGCAATGTGGCAGAGAAGGGTGTGGTGCCCGATTCCGTTATCTGGTCGTTCTACATCGGAGCCGCTATCTTGATTCTCTGCGTCATCTATACCACCTCTAAGGTCAAGGAGTGGAATCCGCAGGAGTATGCCGAGTATAACGGAAGCGCTGAACCCACCGAGAAAGAAGACTCAGCCAACTGGATCACCCTGTTGCGTAAAGCACCCTCCACTTTCTGGAAGGTCGGTCTGGTGCAGTTCTTCTGCTGGGCAGCATTCCTTTATATGTGGAACTACACCACCGGTGCTATTGCTGAGACGGTATGGGATACGACCGATCCTGCTTCGGAAAACTTCCAGATAGCAGGCAACTGGGTTGGTGTGCTCTTTGCCGTTCAGGCTATCGGTTCTGTGGTGTGGGCTGCTATTCTTCCCCAGTTCAAGAATATCAAGGTAGCCTATGCTGCCAGCCTGTTGTTGGGCGCAATAGGCTTTGCTATGGTACCCTTCCTCCACGACCAGTATATGCAGTTCGTTCCCTTCCTGCTCATCGGGTGTGCCTGGGCTGCTATGCTTGCCATGCCTTTCACCTTTGTTACCAATGCCCTGCAGGGCTATGGTCACATGGGCGCTTATCTGGGCTTGTTTAACGGTACCATCTGTGTTCCGCAGATTATTGCGGCCCTCTGTGGTGGACTTGTCCTCTCCGTAGTAGGTCATCACCAGTCCACCATGATGATTGTCGCTGGTGTGCTCCTTGTTCTGGGAGCCCTCTGCGTTACGGTGATTCAAGAAAAGAAAAAGAAATAATAACTAACCCTATTGTCCTATGAAACTACTGTTTAATTTGGAATACCAGACCACCTTTGGTGAAGAATTGGTAATGAACGTAATGTATGAGAACGATGCCAGCAAGGTGTCTTCCCATAAGATGGTCACCCTCGATGGCCTTCATTGGTTCTGTGAGTTGAACAAAAGCCTGAAGCCCGGTACCTATATCGACTATTACTATAGTCTGATGCGTGACGGTGAGGAGGCGCGCCATGAGTGGATGGCAATCCCCCACCGTCTGGAGTGCGCAGCCCAGAAAGCCACCAGCTACACGATCTATGACCATTGGATTGACATTCCTGAAGACAGCTATATGTATAGTTCTGCCTTTACCGAGTGTGTCCTGGCCCGTAAGCGTGAACTCAGTACCAAGACCGAGTTCAAGCGGACCGTTCGTCTGAAAGTCCGTGCTCCCCAGTTGCGTAACGGAGAGCGTCTGGGTATTGTGGGCGAACCTGAATACCTGGGCGCCTGGGAACCCGACAAGGCTTTGAAGATGACGGAGCACGAATGTCACGAGTGGGTGGTTAGCCTGGATGCCTCCCGTCTGCCTGCCCAGCGTTTCGAGTTCAAGTTCATCGTTCTTGACACAGAGTCTGGTGAAGACCTGTTGTGGGAACAGTCTGCCAATCGCAGCATCGAGCTGGCTCAGGTTGCCGACGATGGTGTGCTGGTCTATGAACTTTCTCAAGCCTATTTCCCCATCTATCCCTGGAAAGGCGCAGGCACCGTTATCCCCATCTTCTCCCTTCGCAGTGAGGGTTCGTTCGGCGTGGGCGACTTTGGCGACCTGAAGAAGATGATAGACTGGGCTGCGAAGACCCAGCAGCGTGTCATCCAGGTACTGCCCATCAACGATACCAACATGACATACACCTGGCAGGACAGCTATCCCTACAATTCGATTAGCATCTACGCCCTGCATCCGCAATACACTGACCTTCGACAGTTACCTGAAATCAAAGACGAAAAACGCAAAACACACTTCGAGGCCCTGCGTCAGGAACTGAACGCACTGCCTCAGATTGACTACGAGCGTGTGAACAATGCCAAGATGGAATATCTTCGCGAACTGTTTGCACAGGAGTGGGCAACCATCAGCCGGCGTGCCTCTTACAAGGACTTCTTCGAACAGAACAAGGAATGGCTCGTGCCCTATGCTGCTTTCTGCTACTATCGCGACAAGTACGGCACCGCTACCTTTACCGAGTGGCCCAAGGAGGCAACGCTCAAGGCACTTTCCGGTCCTGTTGCTGCAGATATCCAGAAGACGCTGAATTTCTGGTATTTCGTGCAGTACAACCTCGACCAGCAGATGCACGCTGCCCATGAGTATGCCCGCAAGCATCGTGTCATCCTGAAGGGCGACATTCCCATTGGCATCTCCCGTGACGGTGTGGAGGCCTGGGTAGAGCCTAAGTATTTCAACCTTAACGGACAGGCTGGTGCTCCCCCCGATCCGTTCTCTGCTGACGGACAGAACTGGGGCTTCCCCACCTACAACTGGGACGAGATGCTGAAGGACGGCTGTTCCTGGTGGGTACGCCGTTTCCGCAAGATGGCGCAGTATTTCGATGCCTATCGTATCGACCACGTTTTGGGCTTCTTCCGCATCTGGGAAATCCCCGTACCTGAGAAGTCCGGTCTGATGGGACAGTTCAGCCCTGCCCTGGGCTTGAGCCGTGAGGAGATAGAGTCCTATGGTGTCGCATTCAACGAGGGTCTGTTCCTGGTAGATCACAAGCGCACCGACCGCTGGCATCCCCGCATTGCCGTACAGTACCAGGAGGCCTATGAGAAACTGGACGAGGGACAGAAGTATAACTTCAATCGCCTGTACAACGACTATTTTTATCGTCGTAACAACCAGTTCTGGTATAACGAGGCCATGAAGAAACTGCCTCGTCTCACACAGGCCACCCGTATGCTCTGCTGTGCCGAAGACCTCGGTATGGTGCCCGACTGTGTGCCCTGGGTGATGAACGAGTTGCGCATCCTCTCGCTGGAAATCCAGACGATGCCCAAGGACCCGAAACTTCGCTTTGGCAAGCTGAAGCGCAACCCATATCGTAGCGTATGTACCTTCTCTACTCACGACATGCCGACACTGCGTCAGTGGTGGGACGAGGACGAGGAGCAGACCCAGGCCTACTACAATGGTCCGTTGCGCCGCGGAGGCGAGGCTCCTCACCCGCTGCCAGGCTGGCTGGCCAAGGATATCGTCAGTCGTCAGCTCACCTCACCCTCCATGTTATGTCTGCTGTCGCTGCAAGACTGGCTGAGCATCGACGAGAAGCTGCGCCTTCCCGATGCCAATGCCGAGCGTATCAACATCCCTGCTAATCCCCGCCACTACTGGCGCTATCGTATGCATCTCACCATCGAGCAACTCTTGGAGTGTGATGATTTCAATGATGAGATCAAGACATTAATCACTCAAAGCGGAAGAAAGTAAACATAGATGAGAAATATAGTAGTATTATTATTCTTGTTGTCGTCCCTGACACTGTCGGCTACGGAAGTAAGCTCGCCAAACGGCAACATCTCGCTGAAGTTCTCGCTCAGCCAGTTCGGGCAACCCGTTTACGAGGTGACCTATAAGGGCCGCCCCGTCATCAAGCCCTCCCACCTCGGACTCGAGTTGGCCAAGGACAAACACGCCTCGATGGGTCTGCGTGAACACGACCTTTTAGATGGCTTCACCATCGCCGAGGAGGAAGTCTCGACATTCGACGAGACGTGGCGCCCTGTGTGGGGTGAGACCGCTACCATCCGTAATCACTACAACGAGTATGCCGTCACCCTGTCACAACAGTGGCTCGACCGCCTTCCCGGCACCCCTGGTGGTCCCCGTATGGCTCCCCGTAAGTACCAGCGTACCATCGTTATCCGCTTCCGTATCTATGACGATGGGGTAGGGTTCCGTTATGAGTTCCCCCAGCAGGCTGACCTCAACTACTTCCTGATTCAGGAAGAGCGTACAGAGTTTTCTATGACTGGCGACCATACCGCCTGGTGGTTGCCTGGCGACTATGACACCCAGGAGCAGGAGACCCAGCAGTCGAAGTTGTCGGAGATTCGCGGACGCATGAAGGAAGCTGTCAATTGGGGCAACTCTTCTGTTGCCGTCTTCTCGGAGACAGGTGTGCAGACTTCTTTGCAGATGAAAACCGACGACGGCCTGTATATCAACATCCACGAGGCCGCCTGTGCCGACTATGCCACCATGCACCTTGAACTGGTGGATGCCGCTACCAAGCAGCTGACTACCCAGTTGGGCGGAGGCAGCAATGCCTATACCCCCAACCCCGCACCAGCCCGCTGTCAATTGCCGGCACCCTATACCTTTGTGAGTCATCTGACACCCGATGCCACAGGTCTGAAGGGTGCCATGCAGACACCTTGTGAGACCCCCTGGCGCACCATCATGGTGAGCGACGATGCCCGTGACATGCTGTCCAGCAACCTCATCCTCAACCTCAATGAGCCTTGTAAGATAGAAGACACCTCGTGGATTCATCCTACCAAGTATTGCGGTGTGTGGTGGGAAATGATAGTGGGTCGCGGCTCGTGGCACTATACCAACGACTTCCCCAGCATCAAGCTCGACCAGATTGACTGGACGAAGGTGAAGCCCAACGGCACCCATAAGGCCAATAACGAGAATGTGAAGCGTTACATTGACTTCGCTGCCAAGAACGGCCTCGACCAAGTGTTGGTAGAAGGGTGGAATGTAGGCTGGGAAGACTGGGCGAACCACTGGAAGCGCGACGTGTTCGACTTCGTGACACCTTATCCCGACTTCGACATCAAGATGCTGAACGACTATGCCCACGCCAAGGGTGTCAAGATCATGATGCACCACGAGACGTCTTCGTCAGCCCAGAACTATGAGCGTCACCTGGAGGATGCGCTTAATCTGATGAACAAATACGGCTATGATGCCGTGAAAACGGGCTATGTGGGTGACATCATTCCCCGTGGCGACCACCACTATTCGCAGTCCATGAACAATCACTATCTCTATGTGGTGAAGCAAGCTGCCAAGCACCATGTGATGGTCAATGCCCACGAGGCCACCCGTCCTACCGGACTCTGTCGTACCTATCCTAACCTAGTGGGCAACGAAAGTGCCCGCGGCACGGAGTACGAGGCCTTCGGCGGTTCTCGTCCCGACCACACCTGCATCCTGCCCTTTACACGTCTGCAGGGTGGTCCGATGGACTATACACCTGGTATCTTCGTCACCAAACTGTCAGAGTGGAGCGACAATACCTCATGGGCTCGCATTACCATTGCCGGCTCGTTGGCCCTTTATCTGACCATGTATTCCCCCTTGCAGATGGCTGCCGACCTGCCTGAGAACTACCAGAAGTTCGACGATGCCTTCCAGTTCATCCGCGACGTGGCTTGTGACTGGGACGACTCCCGCTATCTGGAGGCCGAACCTGCCGACTACATCACCGTAGCCCGCAAGGCGAAGGGCACCGACAACTGGTTCATTGGCGGCAAGTGCGACGAGAACGGACATAAGAGTGTTATCAAGCTCGACTTCCTCGACAAGGGTCGCAAGTACAATTGTACCATCTATGCCGATGCCAAGGATGCCCACTACGAGAAGAATCCGCAGGCTTACACCATTACCAAGCGTGTGGTGAAGCAGGGTGATGTCCTCAAGCTCACTGAGGCTCCTGGCGGTGGCTTTGCCGTTTCGCTAATCGCGAAATAATTCATAATTCATAATGCATAATTCACAATTATGAGAAAAATATTGTTATCACTGTTTATGCTGATTTCCGTAGTAGCCTCCGCCCAAGACTTCTCCTTCAACGAGATGACCTACAGTCCAGAGGCTTCTACCTTCCGCCTTTTTGCCCCCGCAACGGCAAAGAAAGTGGTAGTGCGAATCTATAAGGACGGTATGGGAGGCAAGGCCCTGAAGACCGTCAAGATGACCTATGCCGACGGGTTGTGGACAGCCACCGTGAAGGGGGACCTCATGGGACGTTTCTACACCTTCGATATGGGTCGTGGCGAGTGTCCGGGTGTCTTTGCCAAAGCCGTGGGAGTCAATGGTCAGCGTGCTGCCATTATTGATGTGGCGAAGACGTCGCCAGCCGACTGGAACAACGACCGTCGCCCTGTGGTGAAGTCGCCTGCCGACCTGGTAGTCTATGAGATGCACCATCGTGACTTCTCCATCGCCCGTCCTGATGCCAAGTATCCAGGCAAGTTCCTCGCCCTCACCGAGCCTTGGGCCCTCAACCACCTTAAGCAGTTGGGTGTCAACGCTGTGCATATCCTGCCCAGCTACGACTATGGTTCTGTGGATGAGACCCGTCTCAGCGACAACAAGTACAACTGGGGCTACGACCCAGTGAACTACAACGTACCCGAGGGAGGCTATTCCACCGATCCCTACAACCCCGCTGTCCGTATCAAGGAGTTCAAGCAGATGGTGCAAGCCCTCCATCAGGCAGGCATTTCCGTCATCCTTGATGTGGTATACAACCATACTTACGACATCGACCACTCCAATTTCCAGCGTACCTATCCCGACTATTATTATAGAGGTAAGAGGTCAGAGGTAAGTGGTAAGATGGAATATTCCAACGGTTCGGGCTGTGGAAACGAGACCGCTTCCGAGCAGCCTATGATGCGCCGCTTCATGCTGGAGTCCGTCAGGTATTGGATGGAGGAGTTCCACATTGACGGCTTCCGCTTCGACCTCATGGGCTGTCACGACATCGAGACCATGAACCAGATTCGCAGGATGGTGGACTCGATAGATCCCTCTGTCTTTATCTATGGCGAGGGGTGGAGTGCAGGCTCCTGTGCGCTGCCTGCCGAGAAACTTGGCATTAAGGCCAACATTCCGCAAATGCCAGGCATTGCCGCTTTCTCCGACGAGATTCGCGATGCCCTCCGTGGTCCTTTCAGCGACGATACCAAGCCAGGTTGGCTGGGTGGTGCCCCCGATTGCGAGGAGAGCCTGAAATTCGGAATTGCGGGCTGTATCCGTCACCCGCAGGTCGATATGTCGAAGGTGAACTATTCGAAGGAGCCCTGGGCATTGGAACCCACCCAGATGATGTCCTATGTCTCCTGCCACGACGATATGTGTCTGGTAGATCGCTTGAAGGCCAGCATTCCTTCATTGGCCAATAGTCAAATGAACGAGTTGATTCGCCTTGACCTGCTGGCTCAGACTGCCGTGTTCACCTCGCAGGGTGTTCCTTTCATGCTAAGCGGCGAGGAACTGCTGCGTGACAAGAAAGGCGTACACAACTCATTTGAGTCGCCCGACAGCATCAACCACCTGGATTGGGGTCATCTGCAACGCTATCCGCAGGTGTTCAAGTACTATCAGGATCTGATAGCCCTGCGCAAGCATCATCCCGCTTTCCGTCTGGGCAATGCTGACTTGGTGCGCAAGCACCTAGAGTTCCTGGAGGCTCCCCAGGGTGTTGTTGCCTTCCGTTTGAAGAATTATGCAGGTCGCGATGACTGGCGCAACATCGTCGTTATCCTCAACCGCAACCGTGACGCTCAGCAGATTGCCGTTCCCCAGGGCACCTACACCATTGTCTGCCAGGACGGACAGATAGACGAACAGTCCACCAAAAAAGTCTGCGGACCACGTGTTACCGTCAGTCCGCAGTCAGCGTTAATCCTTCACGATTAAGTTTAAGCAGTGTCAAAAATATTACGAGGGGCCGTTCAGAGCCCCTCGTATTTGTTGATAGCCAGTGCCGTCCGTTGCCTGCCTACGGCAATGATGCGCTCCGACTTGTCGAAGTCGAAGGTGCTGTATCGTGCCATCTGGATATCCACGAGTATATCGGGATTCGTCAGCTTAGCCATGAGGATGGAGTTCTGGCGAATCATCAGCGAACTAGTACGTGACAGCACCGTGAGGTAGTTGAAGTCCAGGTTGTCGGGTATCAGCTTATCCAGAATCTTGGCTTTCAGCGACTTGTCGTTCTTCAGCCGTGCGTTCAGCCGACGTTCCTCCTCCCATTGTGACTGGTAGTCCAGTCCGCTTACGTCAATGCCTACCAGGATGTCGCCCGCCTGCCTCTTTGCGCGGTTCAGCGGAATCGGGTTAATCACTCCACCGTCTATCAGTATCATGTCGTCCCGTTCTACCGGAGCGTAGAAAGAGGGTAGGGAGATGCTGGCACGGATGGCCTCAAACAGGCTGCCCTTGTTGAACACCACCTCTTTCCCCGCTTTCAGGTCAGCAGCCACTGCACAGTAAGGTATCGGCAGGTCTTCGATGGCCATGTCCGGTACAAACTCCATAATGGCCTCGATGATGCGGTTGCCCTTCACCAGGTGGTTCAGCGATAGCGAGAAGTCCATCAGCTCCAGCATTTTCTTCCTGTCGATGGTCTTCATCCACTCACGAAACTCCGTCAGCTTCCCTGCTGCATAGACACCTCCTATCAGGGCACCCATAGAACACCCAGCTATCGAACCAATCCGATAGCCTCTAGCCTCCAGTTCCTCTATGGCACCAATGTGTGCCAAGCCCCTGGCTCCACCGCTGGATAGAGCCAGGGCCACATTCTTCTCTGTCTGCTTAGAGTGGGGTGTCTCTGCTTTCATCCGTCTTGTCTTTACGGGCGTCAATGACCTTTCAAGTTTACTTTCGCTGATAGGTGGTAAGGATGCGTGTGCTCATGACTCCTTTGTAGTAGGCCACCTCTTCGATTACCAGCACTTGGTTCTCCAGTGAGTAGTGCCATATCAATTCGTCGCCCCACTCAGGCAGTACGATTTGGTTTCCCTTCAATACGTAATCGTATGTTTCCTCGTACTCGCTGTTGCTAATTGTCAGCGTACCGTTAGCCCCGAAGTTCAGCAAGCCAGGCTCATACACAATCTCTTCCTCTTCCGAATCCGTCTGATGGCCTGTCTCGTCGTAATACCAAGTGTAGGCCCATCCGTCTTCTATCAGATAATGCATCTCAACGTCATCTCCGTCCTCATTGTAGATCCATCCTTCTTCACCTGTACTCTGCCATTGTCCCATGATGGGCGATACGCTAGTAGAGCTGTTATCACTCTTTGCACAAGAACTGAGTGTGAGGGCCAATATGGCGACCACCGCCATCAGCATATTGTTAACTGTCTTTTTCATATTATGAATGTTTTAAATTATAGTCTGATAAGTGTTGATCCCAATGAGCGTCCCTTTGCATTCACCTGTACGGCATAGACAGCCGACGGCAGTTGGGGCAGCTGTACGGTACCATCCGTCGTAGTGGTCTGCATGATGATCTGTCCTGTCATGCTGTACACTGTCACGCTGGCCACGTCGGCACCCTGTATGTGCAGCGTACGTCCGCTGAGTGTGATGTCGGCCTGCTTGGTGGAGAGCGTCGGGATGACGGAAGTGGCATTCAGGATTTTCAGCAGTCCGGCATAGGCGTCAATGTCACCATGTCCATAAATATTATTAGGATATGTCAATTTGGTATCTGGGTGCTTGGCGGTAGCTGCGAACACCTCCTTGATGCGGGCAGGTGTCAGTGTGGGGTCAGCCTGTAACCACAGAGCTACGATACCCGTAACCACTGGCGAAGACATCGATGTTCCCGACAGTCCAACCATTTCATAAGTGCGTCCGCCGTCTTTCCACTGTTCACAAGTCAGTCGGCGCGAGTCCTCGTATTCTTCACCTGTCAAGAAGCTGTTCTGCGCAGCCAAGATGTTAAATCCAGGGGCACTGACGTCGGGTTTCATGCGTCCGTCGTATGTCGGTCCTGCCGAGCTCCAACTGCAGATATATCCTTCTGGATTCGTCGAGTTTCCATTTGAGGCCTCTTTGCCGTTGATGTTGATAAAGTTAGGACGGTCGTTCATCAGACCTACTCCAATCACCTCCTTATACGAACCTACTGTACCCACTGTGTGGATGCCGTTGCGCATGCTTCTCCTGCCTTTGAATAACAGTTTCCTAGATTGACCGTGCATGCGAATGTCGGCACTACCCTCCACTTTGATGGCCATTCCCCATTTGTTATCTAAATAGTCAACATAAAAACGGTCAGGAACCATCAGACTTATCCACCATGCCACCTCGCCGTTAGGCAACGTCCTCCGATAGCCGTAATTAAAGCCGAAGTTGTAGTAGCCGCGTCGTCCCTTCACACTCGTCACCTTCATCTTCGAATTCGCTTTCTCGTTAAAGTCGGCAGGCGTAAACGTTACCTCTGAGTGCTCTGCATTATTCAGTCGAAGGGTAATCTTGAAATCGCCATCCTTGCTGCGGAATTGCAGTCTCGTTGTCTTGATAGTTACAAATAGTGAGTCTTCCAGCGTAGCATTGGCAGCTTTGTGACGGTAGATGTCCTCGTCGCCTTCGTTACCTGCTGACGCCACAATGATACGTCCCGGTCCTGTCAGTTTGTTGTAAAACTCCTCTTCCAGTGAATAGTCAATATATAGCGACGATTGGGCACCATAGCTGCAGTTCAGCACCGCAGGCTGGTTTTTCTCCTTCGCGTAATCGAAGAAATGTTTCATCATCATATAGCTGGCCACGTTCGATTCATAATTGGAATAATATTTGTATTCCTCCATTACCTCTTTTCCAGCCGCGCTTTTGATGTCATCCGCCAAGTTGTCAGCGAGAGTACGCTTGGTCCCTGGACGGGTCGGGTCGAGGGTTCTATCGCTCAAGCCAGCCTCAAACATGACAATGTCAGACTCGTAGGCAATGCCGCGATACTTGCCGTTCAAGATGGAACTGCCAGCAGCAATACTGGCCACATGGGAACCATGATAGTCCAGCGAGTCAATCGAGCCCTTGCCAGCCGTCAACTTCTCCGGTGTGTCGTACATCGAACCGATGCCTCGGTAGCCTTCTGTGGCTCCACGACCAGTGTACATGTCCCATGCCCACTTGATGCGCGTCGTACCGTCTGGATTACGGAACATCGGATGTACATAGTCAAAGTGAGCATCAGCAATACCCACCAGAACCCCTTTGCCGGTATAGGCCTGGGGTAGTCCCATTCCTGCATTGACTTTCGTAGCGCCTATAAGGGCTGGAGTACGGTCCATGTGGGGCTCGTTGGCCTCGTTGGCCTCAATGCGCACCACGTCGCCGTCCATCGACAGCTGTTCCATCTGGCTGACCTTCATTGCCACAATGTACAGGTCGTCCAGACTGTCCATCACCTTCACTCCGTAGCGAGCAAACACCTCTTCCGTGTTAGCCTTTACCAGAGCCATTACCAAAGGATCGATACTGCTTGGAGCACGATGTGTGTTCTCAATCTCTGCATAACGTTCCTTCACCATACTACCCAGCATTACCGACATCTTCGAATAGTCCACCTGCTGAGCCATTGCCGTCGTCCCCATAGCCAAGACGAGTGCTGAAACAAACAATTTTTTCATATTCTTTAATATTTCTATGTGTAAGATTTTGGCTACAAAAATAAGAAAAATAATTGAAACTCCCAACATATTTCCCTAAAAATAATTTTTCTTCATTGTTCTTCCCTTTCTTTCTTTTTGGGGGAGGGGCTCGGATGGATACGGATTTCCCTGTCCTTGTTGTAAAGATTTTTAATTAGGTTGTTTTTAATGTTTATTTTTTAATTTTTCCGATTCTGACCTCCCGATTTTTACGCGCTGGGCAGCGAGAAAATTTTCCCAGGCCTGAAAGATATTTCCCGCTGTCGACGGCGCTCCGTCGTTTCTTTTCGTCGATAGTGCAAAAGTAATATTCTTTCATTGTGGTTCACGAATCTTTCCCCTACTTTTTATTTTTGGCCCTCTGACGCTGCAATAGATTTTATTTTTTTTTCGACAAAGTATTGAAAAGTTTGAGAATGTTGTATTACCTTTGCAGCATGAAAACACTAAATGATATTTTTTGTGGTAAATTAACCACGTTCCTGATGCTGTGCAGTATGCTCGGTATCCTCGTGTCCTGTACCAGTGTTGATGACAACAGTGGAGGTGTCAGCCCGCAATATACGGGAATGCCTCGCGTGATTTACGACACAGATCTCGGTTCGTCCACCGACGATCTCATTGCCTTGCGCTTGCTCTACAACTATGCAAAAGAAGGCCGCTGCAAGCTGCTCGGCATTGTGGTGGATCGCGAAGGTGAAGATTGTGCCGCAGTGGCCGACGTGATGAACACCTACTACGGCTACGGCAGCCTGCCCATCGGACTGGAGCGCAATGGTGTCGATGATCCCCACGTGTTTATCGATTACAGGGGTCTCTATAAGCATACGACGGCCCAGGGCGACCTGATGTTCAACAGGACCGTCAGCGACTATTCCACACTGCCCGACGGTTGGAAGCTCTACCGCCAGTTGCTGGCCTCACAGCCAGACCACTCGGTGAGCATCTGCTCCACCGGCTTTCTCTCCTGTGTTGCCCAATTGTTGTCTTCACAGCCCGACGAGTTCTCGCCACTGTCAGGCATTGAGCTGGTCAGACGAAAGGTGAAGTGCCTCTACCTCATGGCTGGCGTGTTCACCACCTCCGAGGAGCCCGACTATAATTTCCTGCAGGCTCCGGAATATGCAGATATTTTCTTTGAGTTGTGGCCTAACGATGTCGATATCGTGTTCTCGCCCATGGAGGTGGGTAACGAAATAGACTACACGCCCGAAACCGTCATCAGCGACATCTCATGGACCGATGTCCACCCCATCAAGCAAGTCTATATGACCTACAACTGTCACACCGGACAGAAGATGTGGGACCCGTTGACAGTCATCCATGCCGTAGAGGGCGACGCGCTGTTCACACTCTCTGAACGCGGCATCGTCAGCCTCACCCAGCATTTTGGAACCGAGTTCACACCGTCGCCTACAGGCAACTGCCGTTATCAGAAGCCTGCTTCTGAAGCGTGGTTTAAGACTATGCTGGATAAAATGCGCGTCATAGGAAGACCGTAGTCACACGGCAAAGATGAGAGACAGTAAATTTAAGAAATAACCCACCGTTCAATAATAAACGGGTGTTCTGGGCTTCCGGGTTCATTCGGGAGCCTTTTTGCTTTTATACCGAGAAATGTAGTAGGAGGAAAGGAGGATGACAGTCACCAACACGACTACGGCGATAAGAATACATAGAAAAGCATAATCAGTAACGCTACTCTTGTCTAATGCACTCTCTTTGATATAGGGAACGGTAACGAGGGGAAGTATCATCATCGCCATGGCTGCGAGGGCGGTGCAAATCGAGCGGAATGCAAAATTAATGACTAAAAAAATGTCTTTTTATTTTGTAAGATGATTTTTCTTTTGTATCTTCGCAGATGAATTTTGAATCTAATAAATATAATTAAATAAATATGGTACAAGATTTATACGTTTTGATGATTACAGCAGCTGTAGTCAGTATTCTGTTTAAGTTTTTAAAGCAGCCAGTGGTGCTGGGTTATATCGTTGCAGGCGTCTTGGTAGGTCCTCATCTGTTTGGCAAGAGCCTTGTGAATGCAGACAACGTGAAGGCATGGGGCGACATCGGCGTGCTGTTCGTATTGTTCTGCATCGGCCTGGAGTTCCGCCTGAAGAACCTTATCAGCAGCGGCAGGGTGGCTGCAATAGGTGCGTTGACAATCATTGTGGGCATGATGCTCTTTGGCTACCTCGTGGGTATGGATGCCGGTTTTGACATGGTCAATTCCCTATTTCTGGCGGGCATGCTTTGTATGTCGAGCACCACTATCGTGATGAAGGCCATTGACGAGGCGGGCATGAGCAAGGAGCGTTTCGTCAAGGGAGCGACCAGCATCCTCATCGTGGAAGATGTGGTGGCTGTGGTGCTGATGGTATTGCTCTCCAGTATAGCCATCCGCCATCAGTTCGAGGGTGCCGAGTTGGCGGGCAAGGTCGTGGATTTGGCCATTACACTCGCGGCATGGTTCGTCTGCGGAATACTGATTATCCCGACGCTGATACGCAAAGTGAAAAAACATTTGAATGACGAGACGCTGATCATCCTCGCCTTAGGTCTGTGCTTGGGTATGGTGCTGACGGCAGAGGAAGCCGGGTTCAGCAGTGCCCTTGGTGCATTCGTGATGGGTTCTATCCTTGCTGAGACCGTGGAGTCGCATCGTATCGAAAAACTGATGACACCACTGAAGAATGTCTTTGCAGCTATCTTCTTCATCTCCGTGGGTACGATGATTGATCCGGCTTCATTGGCGGAATACTGGATGAGCGTCGTCTATGTCAGCCTGATAATTATCCTCGGAATGATTATTTTTGCCACCTTGGGATGCTGGTGGGGCGGTCAGACCATGCGCGACTCTATGCTGACCAGCTTCTCATTCGTACAGATTGGTGAGTTCTCGTTCATCATCGCTGGACTGGGTACCAGCCTGGGTGTTCTCAATCCTATCATCTATCCTATCATCGTGGCATCCAGTGTGGTGACCACCTTCCTCACACCTTATATTATGAAGGCTGCCCTGCCCAGCTATACGTTCTTTTATAATCACGTTTCAGAGGGCTTCCGTGCCAAGATTGATCAGCGCGAGCAGCAAGTGGCAGCAGCAGAGGCAAAGGCGGCTAAATCGTCTGGTGGCAAGAACTTATTGGCAGACAAGGCGCGCCATGCAGTTAGACACACCTTTTTCTTGAAGCGTCTGGTCAATCTGTTCATCAAGAACATGAGTGCACACGATGAAGAACAAAAATAACATCTTCAGAATTGTCAAAACGTGAGAGTTATAGCTTGTCAAAGTAAACAATAAAATAATATAAACTATGGATGCTCAGGAAATTAGAGACGGTATGTATGGTGGTAAGAACAAGCCAATTACCGATGGTAAGTATGACCAGTCGCTGGCTGTCAAGTGTGTTAACGGAACTTTCGTTGGACAGGAATCTGAACAGAAAATCGTTGATTGGGAGAGAACCTATTTCCTGACCAACTATTATATGCCTTGATTGTTTTGACTCGCATTATATAAAAGAGGTATGGATTTAATACATATTATAGCAGTTGTAGTTCTCATCGTTATCGGCGTGGTGATTTACAAAAACAAGCAGGGCGAGTGAGCAAGACGGCGATAGTAGGCGGAGGAGCGGCAGGCTTCTTCCTGGCCGTAAACCTGAAGGAGATGGTGCCCGGTATGGAGGTGACCGTCTTTGAGCGCAGCAACAAGGTGCTGGCAAAGGTGGAGGTGTCAGGAGGAGGACGCTGTAACTGCACAAACTCGTTTGCGGAAATCAATGACTTGCAGACGGCCTATCCCAGGGGACACAGACTGCTGAAACGACTGTTTAAGGGCTTTGACCACGAGGATGCCTATCAGTGGTTTGAGAACCACGGGGTAGCGTTGGTGACACAGGATGACGAGTGCGTGTTTCCCCAGGCACAAGACTCACACGCCATCATAGACTGTTTCCTGAGGTTGGCACAGCGCTACCACATCAGAATAGTAAATGGAAGGAGGATTCAGCAACTGGAGGAACTGGAGGACTACGACTATGTGGCAGTGACTACGGGCGGTTCGCCCAAGGGAGAAGGACTGCGATGGCTGGAGGCTATGGGACATGAGATAGTGGCTCCAGTGCCATCGCTCTTTACGCTGAGCATTGACGACAGGCAGCTGACATCCCTGCAAGGACTGGTGGTAAACGAGGTGACGGCTTTTATCCCGGGTACGAAGATGAAGGCAACGGGTCCGCTATTGCTGACACATTGGGGCATGAGCGGTCCCGCCATCCTGAAACTGTCGAGCTATGCGGCACGTCTGTTGGCAGAACATGACTACAAGACAGCTGTGAGCATACGATGGACAACACTCACGGAGGCGGAGGTGCAGAAACGGCTCTGCCAGACAATGGTGCAGGAGCCCCAGAAGCAGTTGACGACGTTCTGTCCGCTGCTACTGCCCCAGCGACTATGGACTTACCTATTGGAGAAGTCGATAGGCAACAGGAGCCATATCAGGTGGTGTGAACTGAACAAGAAGGACATGAACAGGCTGGTGAACACGTTGACGAACGACACCTACCAGACGAGCGGAAGAGGCACGTTCAAGGATGAGTTCGTGACCTGTGGAGGGGTGGCGCTGAACAGCGTGAACGCGCAGACTTTGGAGAGTAAAGTGGTAAAGAACCTCTATTTCGCCGGAGAGGTATTAGACATAGACGGCATCACGGGAGGATTTAACTTCCAGGCGGCATGGACTACCGCCTATACGGTGGCAAAAGCCATTTGTGAGGCAGAAAAACACGCGTAAGTTTGGCTGTTCCAGAAATTCTTTGTAATTTTGCACCCGCTTTCAACGCAAGGGGTACTTGCAACTTTATAGTTGGCACGACGGAAGGACCGTTTTGTTAAACCCCCTTTCGCTCGAGCTTAGCTCGCGAGGAACAAAACAAGAATTATGGAACAAGACAAAAGAAAAGTCAGTGTGCTTTTTATGCTTTTCGGCACATTGTTCTGCGTCTGCCTGATTACGGCAAACGTATTGGAAACAAAGCAATTGTCATTCGGACCGATTAACCTGACAGCAGGTGTTATCGTTTTCCCAGTTAGTTACATCATCAACGACGTGGTATGTGAAGTGTGGGGCTATGCCCGTACGCGCATGCTGATATGGATGGGTTTTGCCATGAACTTCTTCTTCGTCATCATGGGTGCCATAGCCGACTGGATTCCAGGGGCTCCTTACTGGCATGGTGAAGAGGGCTTTCATGTCATCTTCGGATTGGCTCCCCGTATCGCTGCTGCCTCGTTTATTGCCTTCCTTGCAGGTTCGTTTATCAATGCTTATGTGATGTCGAGGATGAAAATAACCTCGCGACAGAATAGCGAGGGACAAAATTATGCAAAGTCTTTTTCGGCGCGTGCGGTACTGAGCACCATCTTCGGTGAGGCTACCGACTCCGTCATCTTCTTCCCTCTGGCCTTGGGCGGGGTGATTCCCTGGGAGGAGATGCCTTCTCTGATGATTTCGCAGGTCGCGCTGAAGACACTGTATGAAATCCTGGTGTTGCCCGTAACCATCCGTGTGGTAGAGTTTACGAAGAAGCGTGACAATGAGGACGTATATGATGACGATATTAACTACAATGTATTTAATATTCTGAAGTTATAATACTAACGACAAAAAATATGGCAAGAGAAAACGAGGGCCTGCAACAGTTGGGCAAGAAGACAGAGTATAAGATGACCTATGCACCTGAGGTGCTGGAAACCTTTGAGAACAAACACAAGGACAATGACTACTGGGTGCAGTTCAACTGCCCTGAGTTTACGAGCCTGTGTCCGATTACGGGTCAGCCCGACTTTGCAGAAATCAAGATCATGTATATACCTGGCGAGCGAATGGTAGAGTCGAAGAGCCTGAAGCTTTATCTGTTCTCTTTCCGCAATCACGGCGACTTCCATGAGGACTGCGTGAACATCATCATGAAGGACTTGGTGAAGCTGATGCAGCCCAAATACATAGAGGTGGTGGGATTGTTCACACCCCGTGGCGGCATCTCCATCTATCCCTATGCCAACTACGGACAGCCGGGAACAAAATACGCTGCCCTTGCAGAGCAGCGTATGATGAACAGGCAAATGGCCTGAGAATTAATCGTCGCCTAAAGGAATCTTATAGCCCAGAGTGAACTGCCAAACCATGTGTTTGCTACTCTCTGGGTCTTCTTTCATCACCTTGGTAAGACCGATGTTGTAGCGGGCTTCCATGACGAAGTTGTACAACTCGTAGCTAACGGCAACGGGGATAGAGAAATCAACTTTGTTGAACTGTCTGGAAAGCTCATTTTCTACGTAAACAGGAATAGCGCGCCCCCAGCGGTTAATCCACCAGGCTCTTGTATTGTCGGCATTGTATTCAACACCGTCAATCGTTATTCTCTTACGCGAAGCAAAACCTATCTGCACACCAGCCTTGAGAGCCAGTCCGGCATTGGGGATGGGGTAGTAGTTCAGCATGATAGGAATCTTGGCGTAGTCCATGTTGACTTTGAAAAGACCGTCATTGGTCTTTGCACCCTGCTTGGCATAGAAAAGACCGAACGTCAGACCCACCTGGTCAGCGAGACCATACTCCAACTCAACACCAGCGGTGAAGCCGGTCAGTGTGTGAAGGTCGGTGTCGTAAGTGCCTTCTCCCTTGCTAGGGTCGAAAAGTTTACCTGTCATGTCGGCAACGCTGACACCCACTTTGGGGGTGATGAACCAGTTGCCTTCCTCAATTTGTGCATGGGCACTGACTACAGCCATCATGGCGATAATCGATACAAATAATTTCTTCATAGTTCTATTTTTGTGGATAATTAAACTTTCGAATCACTTTTTATTCTTTTTCTTTTCTATAATAGGACTGCTCGTGGTCAGGGAACTGAAGAACCAGCGTGTCTCTGCGTAGCATCACGATGTTAACGGTGTCGGTGGTGGGCATATCGCCCTCCTGGGTAAATCCAGCAATGGTATCGGCCTTCAGGATGATCCGTCCGTTGTAGATGTGCCAGTCGGTATAGCGCTTGAAGGCAGGATATTCCACAGGGGTCATATCGTCGGTAGTAGTCTGTCGATAGACACCGCCACGGGCAACGACACCATGATCGCTTTTCAGACGGAGGGAGTATTCGCGAGGCGTCATCCACTTCCGATACAGGGAGTCGGGGATGCGCTCCATCATGCGGCGCTGCATGCGCTTGGGCATCTTGTCGATATGGCGAAGGGTAGGGGTGACCATATAGCACCAGGTACCCTTGAGACTCTCCAGGTTGATGACCATCAGTGCCTCGACGGTATCTTCGGGGTTGACAATGATTGCCAAATCGTCACCGATATGCGGACGACCGAAAATCTTACGGTTCTGAAAAGCCGTAATGATGTCGAATGTGTCGAGACGGGTAGAGCCGTAAGGCAGAAAGACCAGTATAGAGTCGGTAGAGCCGTCGCAAGCCAGTCCGTAACGGGTGGAGTCGCCAGGGAGCGTCTTGTAAATGTTCGTTTCGTCACCTTCGGCCTCGGACTGCTGCTGACCTCCGCATGCAACGATGAGGGCACCCGTAAGAATGCACAGAAAAAGGTTTTTCATCATCATGTTTCCTTGTTTTGGTTGCAAAGATACAAATTTTCTCCTTTTTCCATGCGCTGATTTCGAAAATTTTCGTACCTTTGCACTAATAATTTAGAATACAAACCTTTTATCACGTATGAAAAAGAAAATCAAGTTTAGTCTTGTCTACCGCGACATGTGGCAGTCATCAGGCAAATTTCAGCCTCGTAAGGACCAGTTGGAACGCATTGCCCCAGTGATTATCGATATGGGATGCTTTGCCCGTGTGGAAACAAACGGTGGTGCCTTTGAGCAGGTAAACCTCATGGCTGGTGAGAATCCTAATCTGGCAGTACGTGCCTTCTGTAAGCCTTTCAACGAGGTGGGCATCCAGACCCACATGCTGGATCGTGGCCTGAATGCACTTCGTATGTACCCTGTACCTGACGACGTGCGCGAGTTGATGTACAAGGTAAAGAAAGCACAGGGTGTGGACATTCCCCGTATCTTCTGCGGTCTGAACGACACGCGTAATATCATCCCCAGTATCAAGTGGGCCAAGGCTGCCGGCATGATTCCGCAGGCTACGCTGTGTATCACTACCAGCCCTGTGCATACCGTAGAATATTATTCAAATATTGCCGATGAGGTGATTGCCGCTGGTGCCGAGGAAATCTGTCTGAAGGATATGGCTGGAATCGGACAGCCCGCCTTGTTGGGCGCGCTGACGAAGGCTATCAAGACCAAGCACCCCGATATCATCATCCAGTATCACGGACACTCTGGCCCCGGACTGTCTATGGCCTCCATTCTCGAGGTATGTAACAATGGTGCCGACATCATCGATACCGCTATCGAGCCGCTGTCTTGGGGTAAGGTACATCCCGATATCATCTCTGTTCAGTCCATGCTGAAGAACGAGGGCTTTGAGGTGGCAGACATTAATATGAACGCCTATATGCAGGCTCGTAGTCTGACGCAGGAGTTCATTGACGACTGGCTGGGCTACTTCATCAATCCTGCCAACAAACACATGTCGAGCCTGTTGCTCGGAAGTGGTCTGCCTGGTGGCATGATGGGTTCGATGATGGCTGACCTCGGTCCTATCCAGACGATGATTAACAAGTTGCGTGAGAAGAAGGGCGAACCTACACTCTCAATGGACGACATGTTGGTGAAGCTGTTCAACGAGGTAGAGTACGTATGGCCTAAGGTGGGCTATCCCCCATTGGTTACCCCGTTCTCGCAGTACACCAAGAACATCGCCCTGATGAACCTGCTGACTATCGAGCAAGGCAAGGGACGCTACGTCATGATGGACGATGCCATCTGGGGTATGATTCTTGGTAAGAGCGGCAAGGTGCCTGGTACCATCGATCCCGAGTTTGTTGAGCTGGCTAAGAAGCAGAACCGTGAGTTTACGGATGCCGACCCGCATACCCTTATCCCCAATGCTCTTGAAGGTTTCAAGAAAGAGATGGACGAGAACGGTTGGGACTACGGACAGGACAACGAAGAACTCTTCGAACTGGCTATGCACCCCGAACAGTACCGTCCGTTCAAGAGCGGTCAGGCAAAGAAACAGTTGCTGGCTGACATCCAGAAGGCGAAAGACGCCAAGCTGGGTGGCATGAAGATGAAGCCGGAGGAACTGGCTGCCTTCAAGCACGCCAAGGCTGATGCCTTAGTGGCTCCTGTGGCTGGTCAGGTTTATTATGAGTTCTCTGGCGAGGGTGCCTGTGAGCCTTGCCTGGAACCGTTTATTGGCCAGAAGTACAAGGAGGGTGACACCTTCTGTTATATCCAGGCTCCTTGGGGTGAAATCGTACCCATTCCCGCTGCCTTGGGCGGTAAGCTCGTTGAGGTAGCTGCCCATCAAGGTGCTAAGGTGCGTCGTGGCGACAACCTCGGATGGATTGAGAGAGAAGGATAAGGTGAATTTGCTCTTCAGTCAAGGATAAAAAAGGTTCTCTATCAATGGACTATTTATCTGTTATCAATAAGTTTTACCCTGCGGACGATGAACTCCGCAGGGTATTATTACATCACTCAAGACAGGTGGCTGACCGTTGTCTGGCTATTGCCAAAAAACATCGTGAATTGCCCGTTGACATCCAGTTTCTGGAAGAGGCAGCCATGTTGCACGACCTGGGCATCTTCCGTTGTGATGCTCCTTCCATCCATTGTCATGGTACGGAACCCTACATCCGTCATGGACAGATAGGGGGCGAACTACTTAGGGCAATGGGTTATGAACGGCATGCTCGTGTTTGTGAACGCCATACAGGAACGGGTTTGCCAGGTTTTGAACCAGAGACGCTGGAAGAGGAAATCGTCTGCTATGCAGACAAGTTTTACTCGAAATCGAAGCCCGAAAGGGTGCTCACCGTCATGGAAGCGGCACAGAGTCTGGAAAAATTCGGGGCCCCAGGCGTACGTAAGTTCCTGGATTGGGCAGCACGGTTTGAGTGAAAAGTGAAGGCTTACGTAATAATTTACGTTAAATGAGTGAAACGGGGGCTTTTTTCCATAATTTATTATTACCTTTGCAGCCGTGAAAAAAGAGACGCTTCTTTTCGTACTGCTTTTCGCCATCGTTTTTGCGCTGGCGGATGTGCCCAGAATGCACTTTCCCCAAAAGGAAAGGGTAAGCGACTCGATTTCCGGAAAGCCACAGAAAAAAGACTCCCTGCTCACTGCTTCGCTGAAACGTGCCACGCAGAAGCTTGACACCCTTCAGTTGGATTCCCTGCAACGTGACTCCCTGTTGAAAAACGATACGTCCATGATGGACTCGTTGCACAAAGCCATTTGGCTGCACAACAAGGCTGTTGACGATTCGTTGCGTGCCGACTCTATCAATCGTCAGCGCAAGAACGGTATTGATGCCCCTGTGCACTATACCGCTGCTGACTCGATGACCTACGAGGGCGCGACGGGCATTGCCCACCTTTATGGTAATGCTAACGTGAAATATGAGGATATGGACCTGCAGAGCGACCAGATATACATGTCGCTCGACTCCAGTCTGGTACATGCAACAGGTTCTCAGGATACTGCTGGTGTGAAGTTTGGAACCCCAGTCTTTAAGATGGGTAACGATACCTATGAGACAGACACCATGGCCTTTAACTTCAAGACCAAGAAAGGTCTTATCCAGAATGTCTATACCGAGCAGGACGAGGGGTTCATGACATCAGAACTGTCGAAACGTAACGCAGAAGGCGATATGTTCCTTTACCACGGACGCTATACCACGTGTGACGAGCCACATCCTGACTTCTATTTTGCCATGTCGCGCGCCAAGGTTCGTCCAGGCAAGAACGTGGTGTTCGGACCTGCCTATCTGGTAGTGGCTGACGTGCCCCTGCCTTTTGCCATTCCCTATGGTTTCTTCCCCTTTACCAAGAGTTATTCTTCCGGTTTCATCATGCCTACTTATGGTGACGAGACCTCTCGCGGCTTCTATCTGCGTGATGGTGGCTACTATTTTGCCATCAGCGACAAGATGGACTTGAAACTGATAGGTGAGATTTATACCAAGGGCTCATGGGGCCTTACTGCTTCCTCGAATTATAGGAAGCGTTATCGGTTCAGCGGCTCGTTCCTGGCCAGTTACCAGAATTCGGTGGATGGCGACAAGAACATGCCTGACTATTCGAAGACCACCAGTTTCAAGGTGCAGTGGAGCCATCGTCAGGACCCCAAGGCCAATCCTTACAGTTCGTTGTCGGCCAGTGTGAACTTTGCCACGACGAGCTACGAAAAGAACAACCTGACGTCGATGTATAACCCACAGGCTATGACGCAGTCCACACGTACCAGTTCTGTCTCTTGGAACACGGGTTTCTCCAGTTTGGGCATGACCCTTTCCATGACAACGAACCTGAACCAGAACATGCGTGACTCAACCATCGCGTTGACACTGCCTGACATGAACATCAACGTTTCCCGTTTCTATCCCTTCAAGCGTAAGCATGCAGCTGGTAAGGAACGGTGGTATGAGAAGATTTCGATGAGCTATACGGGTAGATTCAGCAACTCCATCAATACCAAGGAAGACAAGCTGATGAAGTCGAGTTTCACCAAGGACTGGAAGAACGGTATGCAACATACCATCCCCATTCAGGGTAACTTCACGCTTTTCAACTACCTGAGCTTGAACCCCTCGCTCTCTATCACAGACCGTATGTACACCCAGAAGTACAAGCGCTCGTGGGATGTGGAGAATCAGAAGGAGGTGGTTGATACCCTGCAAGGTTTCTTCAACAACTATAACTGGAGCTTCAGTCTTAGTGCCTCCACCAAGTTGTATGGCTTCTATGTGCCCAACAGGAAGTTGTTTGGCGAGAAGATACAGGCTGTGCGTCACGTCTTCACCCCTTCAGTCAGCTTTAACTATGCCCCAGACTTCAGTGCGTCGCGCTATGGCTTCTGGGATGTCTATCAGAAGACAGACAAGGACGGCAACGTGACAATGGTGGAATACAACCAGTATCAGGGTACCATTTTTGGTGGACCGGGTAAGGGTAAGACGGGAAGCATCTCAATGGATATCTCCAACAATATCGAGATGAAGATCAAGTCGGACGACGACTCCACAGGTTTCAAGAAAATCAGCATCATCGACGAGCTGGGAGCCTCGATGTCGTACAACATGGCTGCCGACGTCCGTCCTTGGAGTGACCTTTCTACACGTCTGCGCCTGAAACTGTCGAAGAGCTATACCTTCACGCTGAATGCGGTATTTGCCACCTATGCCTACGAGGCCGACTCCGTGGGTGCCACTCCTTATATAGGTACTCGTACGGAGTATAGCTATGGACGCTTCGGACGTTTCCAGGGTATGTCGCAGAACCTGCACTACACGCTGGACAATAAGAAGGTGGCTAACTTCTTCAAATGGCTTCGTGGCGAGAAGGTGAAGAAGGACGACAAGGGCAAGAACAACAAGAATAACGGCTATGATACGGGTGTGGACACCAACATCGACGATCAGATGGAGGCTGGTAAGCACGGTGCCCGTAAGGAGGACGCAGGTATGGCCGAAACCGACGATGACGGCTATATGGCCTTCAACGTGCCCTGGTCGCTGAGCATTGGCTATGGTATCACGATGCGTGAGAATACCTCCGGCAATTTCAACTACGACACGATGCGCTATCCTTATAAGTTCACACAAAATCTGAACTTCAGTGGTAACATCCGTATCTCTGACGGATGGAACATCAACTTCTCGTCAGGCTATGACTTCGAGAGCAAGAAGATTTCCATGACGACGGCCTCACTCAGTCGCGACCTGCACTGTTTCAATATGTCGTGCTCCGTTGTGCTGGCACCTTACACCAGTTATAACTTCTCGTTCCGTTGTAATGCCGCTACCTTGACAGATGCGTTGAAGTACGATAAACGCAGCTCGTATTCTAACGCCGTCCAGTGGTATTAATTTTGCGTTTCACTAGGGCGAAGCCCGCTCACTTAACCAGTGCTTGCAGCGCGGAAACCTCGCCGACTATCCAGATGATGTCGCCTTCCTGGAAACGACGCTTGGGACTGAAGGGTGACAGGTTCTCTTTTCCTTCCTCCAGGCCCACCACCATACAACTGTAGGTGTCGCGGATGCCACTCTCTTCCAGTGTCTTTCCGATGAAGGGACTGTCGGCGCCTATTATCAGCTGGCGCAATCTCATCTCGCGATTTTCCAGATGGGGGTCTTCGCCCACCACTTGTTCGTTGATGGCTTGTCCGAACTTGCCCAGCTGGTCGTCGCTGCCTATCACCTGCAATTTGTCGCCAGGGAAAATAATGTAATTGCCGTCAGGAATGTTCAACCGATGGTTGGCACGCAGGATGCTGGTCACATGGACGCCATATTTCCGTCCAAGGTCCAGTTGGCGCAGGGTGCATCCCATCCATCGGGAGTTCATGGGAATATTGAAGTCGGCAATGTGAATATCACGGTCCAGCAGTCGGCCCTCATACAGAGGGCGCTTCTTGCCATGCACCTGAGCCTCAATCTCGCGCGAACGCAGGTTCAGGATAAAGAGCCGTTCCAGACGGATGCTCCTGTTCTTGATGGTACGCGAGAACACCATCATCAGCAAGGCCAGAATGCCAATGGTTATCATGATGGCATTCGAGAAGTGGGTGAGTCGGTTGCAGATATAGAAGATGAAGGCTACTGCTATGACACCACGCACCAGGATGGTGAACAGCAAGGGCAGGCGGTTGCGGTTGCTTTCAGCCCACAAGGTTTTGAACTCCAGGCTACGATTCTTCTTCATCACCATCGCACGGAGGAACGGTGCGATAAGCAGGATGGTCACCACGCCCGTGATGGCGTTGGCATACCCTTCCAGGTCCGGGCCTGGCAACAGCTGATGCATGAAAGGACGTGCAAAGGTAAACATGATGGCAATGGTGGCCGAGGTGAGGATGGAGTACACCAGCGTGTTAACCCCCATCTGCATCAGTATCTTCTTCCAGTTACTCTGCTCGTTGGTGTTGGGCTGGCTCATGCTCAGGTGGTTCAGCATCTTGATTATCTTGTTGGGCAAGTGCTTCTCCAGATGCGTATAGGCAGGGGTGGAGAGTCTGATCATGTAGGGAGTCAGGAACGTCGTGATGACGGAAACAGCCACCACCACAGGATAGAGGTAGTCGCTGATAACGCCTAACGACAAGCCCAGCGAGGCGATGATAAACGAGAACTCACCAATCTGAGCCATTGAGAATCCGCAACGCATGGCTGACTTCAGCGACTCGCCACCCAGCATGAACGACAGGCTTCCGAAGATGCTCTGTCCTATCAGGATGGTCAGTACCAGCGCCATGATGGGGAAAGCATATTCCACCAAGATGTCCAGATCCACCAGCATACCTACTGATACGAAGAAGATGGCACCAAACAGGTTCTTGACAGGCTCCACCAGCTTCTCGATACGCTCGGCCTCTACCGTCTCAGCCAAGATGCTACCCATGATAAAGGCACCAAAGGCCGACGAGAATCCCACCTTGGTAGAGAACACGGCCATTGCACAGCACATGCCCAAGGCTACCACCAGCATGACCTCGTCGTTAATCAGCTTGCGCACCCTGCGCAGGAACAGCGGGATGGCAAAGATGCCCACCACCAGCCATAGCACCAGAAAGAAGCCTATCTTCATCACCGAACCCAGCATCTGCCCTCCGTCGGGGTTGTTGCCCGAGGCTATGGCACTCAGCATCACCATCATGACGATGGCCAGGATGTCCTCCAGAATCAGTACCGACATCACCATCCCTGCAAATTGCTGTTGGCGCAGTCCTAAGTCGTCAAAGGCCTTATAGATAATGGTGGTTGACGACATGGCCAACATACCACCCAGAAAGATGCAGTCCATCTTGGGCCAGTTGAACAACTGTCCCACCAGTACGCCCAGCATCGACATACAGAAAATGATGGTAATCGTCGATATAATGGGCGAGGCACCCATTTTCAGAATCTTCTTGAACGAGAAGTCCAGACCCAGCGAGAACAGTAGGAACATCACGCCGATGTCTGCCCACAGATGGATGTCCTCGGTGTCAGCCACACTGGCCGTCAGTGGCATGTGGGGCGATACCAGGAAGCCGGCAACAATGTAGCCCAGCACCAGCGGTTGTTTCAGTCGTTTGAAAATCAGCGTCACGACACCGGCCACCACCAGCATCAACGCCAAGTCTTGTATCATCGTGGGTATTCCCATCTTCTCTAATTACTCACTATTCACTATTCACTAGGGCGAAGCCCGCTAATCGTTGTACCCCGCCGTTAGCTCGCAAATCTTCACCACCACCTGCATGGCCTTCTCCATCGACTGGATAGGCACAAACTCGTAAGGTCCGTGGAAGTTGATGCCGCCAGCGAAGATGTTGGGGCAGGGCAGACCCTTGAACGACAGCTGGGCACCGTCCGTACCACCGCGTATGGGTTTCACCTTCGGGCTGATGCCCACCTCCTGCATGGCTTTCAGCACCAGGTCGATGACGTGCATCTGTGGGTCTATCTTCTCCTTCATATTATAGTATTGGTCGCTGACCACCGCTTCTACCGTGCCCTCGCCGTATTTCTCATTCATGCGGTCGGCACACTGGCTGACGAATCGCTTGCGGTCCTCGAACTTGTTGCGGTCGTGGTCGCGGATAATGTACGACAGCTTGGCCTGCTCAATGTTCGACGTGATACCCAGCAGGTGGTAGAAGCCCTGATAGCCCTCTGTCGTCTCGGGAGTCTCGTTCTCAGGCAACATTTTTGCAAACTCGGCAGCCAGTGCGTTGGCATTCACCATCTTGCCCTTGGCATAGCCAGGATGCACACTCACACCCTTGATGGTAATCTTGGCAGAGGCAGCATTGAAGTTCTCAAACTCCAGCTCGCCCACATCGCCACCGTCCATCGTATAGGCCCATTCGCAACCGAACTTCTCTACGTCAAAGTGGTGGGCGCCCATGCCAATCTCCTCGTCGGGGTTGAAGGCAATGCGAATCTTGCCATGCTTGATTTCCTTGTGCTCTTGCAGATACACCATCGCCTGCACAATTTCGGCAATGCCTGCCTTGTCGTCGGCACCCAGCAGTGTCGTTCCGTCCGTCACAATCAGGTCTTCGCCCACATGTTGCAACAGTTCAGGAAACTTCTTCGGACTCGAAACGATGCCCTCGCTCAGAAGAATGTCGCTTCCGTCGTAGTTGCGTACTATCTGTGGCTTGATGTCGGCACCCGAGCAGTCAGGACTCGTATCGTAGTGCGAGATGAAGCCGATGGTCGGAATGTTCTCTTTCGTATTCGCCTTCAGCGTGGCGTAGATGTAACCCTTGTCGTCCATCTCCACATCGTCCAGTCCCTCACGTTCCAGCTCCTTCTTCAGGTATTCCGCGAAAATCAGTTGTTTACTGGTACTTGGCACCGTCTGGCTGTCCTCAGCCGACTGTGTATCGAACTTGGTGTAGTTCAAAAATCTTTCAGTAATATCCATAATCTTTTTCGTATTTTTTTGCCGAGACGAAGTAATTTCGCCATTTCAATGGCAAAGTTACGAAAAAAAATCGTAACTTTGCACAAACTATCGACTAAAACAATTAAAAAACAATGAAAAACGTAATTTGTGTACACACGGCCATGGCTCTGGTGGAGCCACTGACCAAGACTTTTGCAGAATTGCTGCCCGAAGTGAATGTCAACCACATTGCCGACTCGTCGCTTATCAAGGAGGTGATAGCCAACAACCAGGTGACGCCTGCCGTTCGCCGTCGTTTGCTGTCGTACTACAATGCCGCTGCCGATGCTGGAGCCGACGTGGTGTTCAACACGTGTTCTAGTGTGGGCGACGTGGCAGACTATGGCAATATCTACTGTCGCATCCCCGTGTTCCGTATCGACCAGCCCATGGCTGCCGAGGCCGTCCAGAACTACGACCGCATAGGCGTCATCTCCACCTTGCCCACCACGTTGGACCCCACCTGCCGACTGTTGCAGAACGAGGCCCGAAAGGCTGGTCGTGATGTCGTGCTGGTAGAAGGACTGGCTGACGGAGCCTTTGCCGCCGGACAGAGTGGCGACGGTGAGACCCACGACCGACTGATTGCCGAGGCCGCCCAGCGCATAGCCTCGCAGGTCGATATGTTCGTGCTGGCACAGGGCTCTATGGCACGCATGGAGCAGCGCCTCTCCGAACTGACGGGCAAGCCGGTGCTCTCCAGTCCCGTTCTGGGCGTGAAAGGTCTGCGTAAGTTCTTGGGAATTGACAATTGAGAATTGACAATTGAGAATTGAGAATTGACAATTAGATGAAGCGTAAGAACATCATCCTGACCATGCTCGTCATTCTGGGCATGGTTACCTTCCTCGACCGTATCAACATCAGTGTGGCAGGGTCGAGCATCATGCACGACCTCAACCTGTCGCCCTCCGAGTGGGGATGGGTGCAGAGTGCTTTCATCCTGTCCTATGGTTTGATGCAGATTCCCATGGGAGCCCTTGGTGACCGCTTCGGCCATCGTAAGATACTGGCTGCCATCGTGTTGTGGTGGTCCGCCTTCACCGCCTTCACAGGCTTGGCTGGTGGACTGGCCTCGCTGCTGGTCATCCGCTTCATGTTCGGCATTGGCGAGGCAGGCTCGTCACCCTGCTCGACGGGAGTCATCAGCCGTTGGTTCGAGAAGGGCGAGGTAGGCAAGGCCCAGGGCTATGTGTGGGCAGCCTCACGCATGGGTGGAGCACTGACGCCCTTTGTCGTCATCCCCGTCATGATGTGGGTAGGGTGGCGCTCCGCATTCTATCTCTTAGGAGCGCTGGGCATCGTCTGGGCGGTTGTTTGGTATTGGTATTATAGACCCACCCCCCAGCCCCTCCCTGTGAGTGAGGGGAGTAGTTGCCCTGAGAAAGAAGAATCGGTGCTGAAACCATCTGCACCCCTCCATACAGGGAGGGGATGGGGGTGGGTCTCTTCCCTTAACTTCTGGCTCATCTGCGGCATGTATTTCTTCTATGCCTTCGGCTCGTGGTTCTTCTTCTCGTGGTTCCCCACGTTTATGGAGCTGGGGCGCGGCTTCGACAAGACCGAGCTGACCTACGCCGTCGCCGTGCCTTTCATCATGAGTATGATAGGAAACATTGCCGGTGGGCACCTGACCGACAGGCTCTCCAACCGCTATGGCATCAAGGTAGGCCGTAAGGCGCTGGGCTCCACGTCGCTCGCCGTGTCAGCCGTCTGCATGTTCCTCGCCGCCTTCATTCCGGGCAAGATGGCCGTCTTCGTATTCCTCTCGCTCTGTTTCGGCATCTTCGACCTCATGCTACCCTCTGCCTGGGCCCTGTGCATCGACCTCGGCAAGCGTCATGCCGGCACCATCAGCGGTGCCATGAATACCGCTGGCAACATCGGCGGCTTCTGTTGTGGCATCCTTTTCGGCGAACTCGTCCAGCAGTCGGGCAACTACAATTTGCCCCTCTATATGATAGCCGTCATGCTCATCATTAGCGCCGTACTCTTCGCCTTCATCAATCCGGAGAAGCCTATTATAAAAGAGGAGTAAGCGACGTGCGCCTTCGGTTCCCCGAAGGTCTCACCGCAAAGTGGATCCAGACAACGCTGCGTCTCTGTTCTATCAGCAGTTCGTCGTAGTCCTCACGGCTCAGGTCGCTGATGTCGAGTAGGATAGCGGCGTACCGCAACGCCTGTTCCATCCCGATACAACGGATATCCACCGCGCACCCCGTCAGGTGGTTCGACGTAGGCACTCCACCAACCGCCTTGTTGACCTCGGAGCTTCTGAACCCCGAGTTGATGATAATCGGGTCGTCACCATCGCCGTACAGGTCGTTCCATCGCCTGCGTAGGCGCTCCAGCCATCGGCACACCCTACGAAGGTTCTCTACTTGTGCCTCAGATGGCACGTTCTCTATTCTCGTATTTGTTTTGCAAAGCTCAGCGAGACTGAAATGCTCGCTGAGCATTGTTTCCTTATTCATCATTGTTCTTTTTTTGATTCTTCCCCTTTTGTCTGCTTTTTCTTTCTTCCTCGGACAGTTTTTTAAAACTGACATCTGACATCTGAATCACAAAGTTACGACTTTGCCATGTCGATATCATCTTTCGGGCACGCCCTGCATCCATTCCTTTCTGTTGTCTTACACGCTTGGCATCCTCCAGGGTAAACTCGGAGGGCAACGAGTCAAGCAGACTTTCAGGTCCTCGCTTTGAAACCTGTACATCACCATCTGCCGAGCGTATCTGATCGCCCCAGAATTTCATTTTCAGATAGAGGTCGTACAAGAGACTCCACCTACAGAAATCCTCAATGCCCCTTTCCCACTTCATACCATTGGCCGCGTAGAGCAGGCAAGCCTTACGGAAAGCATGCACCAAGGCGCGGTGCGTCAAGTTGTCAAACACAGTGTCTTGCGACAGACGGGCGAAGTCGGCACATTCCGCCTTAAGCCTTTTTATCAGTTTCTTGGCCTGTTGACAGTCGACGACACCCGTAGCAGCCTTCAGATTTTCAATGTAGGGTTTCAAAGCCTCGTCGTATGCCGTATCATAGTCACCGAACACCGGTATGTCTGAACCTATCTCACAATCGGGTATAGTGGCCAGGCAGAGTCGTGATATCGGACCGTCTGTCACTACGAACCTGAAATACTTCATTGCCTTTGAAATGGTGGTATTCGCATTCCAGTTCAGGTGCAAGCTTCCTGAACCCGTGACACTTTGCGTCGAGGCACGGTCACTACCGAAGTCGTTCTCTTCGTCATCGTTTTGCTTCATCACGGTAAACTGGTTGCTACGACCTGTTGCACCCTCTACTTTGTCCCATTGTTCAAGCTCATTCATACGGACATAGAGCGGAGCACCCTGTGCATCATCCATACGCTGCACCAGAGCTGCCCTGGTAACGTCCGACTTGATGGTCTGAATCACGAGATCGTCAGGCCTTTGAGGCTTCTGCTTGTTGTTGGCCTTGTTGTTATACTCCTCGTTATACTTCTTCAGACGCTCACGGTTTATCTCGTCACGCTGTTTGATGTCGGCAATGATGTGCGACAGAGGCTGTTTCGTACAGATATCTTTACCCGTACCCGTCCCTGCTATAATCAGGCAGTTGATGCGCAGTTCACGCTGTTGGTTGTCTATATACCTGAACGAGAGGCGTTTAGGGTACGTCGCCAATGCAGGGAACATCGCCTGGGCCACAGTGGCCTGATATAACCTGGGGGTGTTTTTTATCACCGTATTCACGAGTCTTGGGAGATTCTGTGGAATGGTGGGAGGCACGTTGCTGGCAAACATCCGCGACAAGGAATCCTTGGATTGAGCGTCTGAGCAACCTTCTACATCACTCAGGTTGCTATCCTCTTCTTGCTCAGCACGAAACCTCCTCTTGCTCTCCTTGAAGATGCGTTTCTGAACCAAGGACAAGGGTTTGCTCCTATCGAGATACTTCGAGTAGAAGTCGCCCACCAGCGTCTGGATATTCTCGTCCTGCCAGTTGTTAGGCATCAACACCTTAAGCACCCCCAACGTCTCTTCCTGGGTCAGCAGTTGGTTGCAATGGCTCAATACCAGCTTCACCGAGTTGTGACGACCGCCCTCGTTCACGAAGTCCGCATCCACGACACCCTCCTCCTTCATGCACTCATGGAATATCAGCATCGTGCGCTCGTCAGCCTCCACAGGAGACT
>CACXTX010000007.1 GCA_902770635.1 uncultured Prevotellaceae bacterium
GCTTCCTGGGTATTGGTAACAACCCAATGGTAGGTGCTACCGTAGCTATCGCCGTAGCTATCGACCTCGCCCTGAACAAGTAATCGACGAAGTCGCTTTCTTACACCTGAAGGTATAAGCGCTTTGCGATTAGTACCTTTAGGTCAAAGAAGTAATCAACGATTACACGATTATAAAAGCCTCGCTCAAGCATTTTGCAGCGAGGCTTTTTTGAACCTACGATTCAATCATCGAACGGAAATGTACCCGTCCCAGTGTTCCATAATTTGTAATAATTTTTAATGGTTAATATTGATGGCTGTTGGTTATTGCTATTGCGATTCCGACTCCCGTTTTTTGCGCGCTGGGCAGGGCGCAAATTTTCCCTGGGCAGGGAACAAATTTTTCTTGGTGAGGGTACAAATTCTTGCTTGTAGGGGTGTTCTGTTGTTGTTGATAATTTTCATAACTTCCTCAACAGAAAGCGTGACAGCGTGACAGGCGTGACAGTGGAAATCGTGGGGTAGGAAGGGAACGTTATAGTCTTATTATATATATAATATATATATTATATATTAATAAGCAGTAATGCATGGTAGGTAGTGGCGCGAAAAGGGCTGTCACGCCTGTCACGCTTGTCACGCCCTCGACATTGTCAAATTACAATTACTCCGAATAGAAATTTTTTTTCTGCGTCGAATAAGGAACGCTTATTGATGAATAAGGGACGCTTATTGGAAAATAACCGTGGGTTATGAGGGAACAACCTTAGGTATTAATAGTAGCAGGGAGTCCGTAGGCTTCGGACTCTCAGTCCGAGCCGTTCGGACTGGCAGTCCGTCGGGACGGACTATTCCATTAGCGTGTTAAAAACGATGCGGATTTTCTGCCAATCGTTTGCCCATGTCGGTTGAATGTTGTATCTTTGCACTACTAATCAACTAAATGAATCATAGACAAACAAATATTGGAATATATCTATTATGTGTTTTACGGGGGTGTGACGGCATTGAGCCTGATAGCCTGCTGCTATATGCTGTTCAGTCGGGGTAATGCCTTTGCCATCGACATTACACCACCAGCACGTCTGCGCCGATGGGCCGCTACCTTCTTTGCTGCCTTGGCGTTGTGCCACCTGTGGTACATGCCGATGTATTTCCTCTCCTCCAGCGACGATGTGATGCTGGGTTATCTGATAGCCGGATTGCTCGACAGCCTGACAATTATTCCCTTGACAATAGTAGTTTTGATTACAATGCTGCAAGACCGCAAGCGACCGCTGTGGCCCGTCTGGGTGATGATGGCTCCACTCGTTCTAGGATTGGCTTGGTGCATTGTCAGCCGTAGCGATGACCTCCTGCCAGTGTTATATGCCTATTTCCTGCTGATGTGGGTGGGCCTGATTATATATATGATACGGGCAATCAGACGATATAGGTGCTGGCTGCGCGACAACTATGCCGACCTGGAGCACAAAGAAGTGTGGCAAGCCTCCGTGATGCTAACCATCATCTTACTGGCATACGCTTTCTATTCGCTTGACGCTGGTGAGCTGTTATACGAATATGCTATAGAGGTTATTATCACTGTACTGATTTGCTATCTCCTGTGGCGGATAGAAACGTTGAGCGACCTGAGCTCTCCCGTTAATGATACGGAAGAGGTGGTAGATAGCCGCTCGGCTATGGTAGCTTCGCCAGCAAATAACATTGGCTCATTGCTAAAACGATATTGTGAAGAATCGCAACTCTACTTACAGCATGACTTGACACTTCTTCAACTCGCCAAAGCCATTGGCACTAATCGTTCCTATCTCAGCCAGCATTTTTCCAGTCAGGGCATGACTTATAATGCCTACATCAACGGACTGCGTATCCAGCACTTTATCCAGCTCTATCATGAGGCAATGGCTGCCCATCAGCTTATATCGGTTCAGCAACTGGCCCATAAGAGCGGTTTTCACAGTTACAGTACATTTAACGCTGTATTCAAACAGAGCATGGGAATGACAGCGTCAGAGTGGATGTCTTCAGAATCGTAAAAATTCAATTCAGAATTGTAAAAACTTGCCGGCTGTTGCCCTTTGATTATGGTGATTTCAAAGGAATTGACTATCTTTGCCCCAATAATGATTGATTATTAATCCAAAAACTATTTGTAACATGAGAAAATTAAAAATGTGGACGAATGCCGCCATCCTTATCTGCGGCACGACAACGATGCTCTGTTCATGTGTTAGTGAATCAGACAACCCGGCTCCTGTAGATCCTGCGAGCGTGGCTACCGACTATTCAGACGAAGAGCACTGGCTTGCTTTACCCGAAATCACCAAAGACGTTGATGCATTCTATATCTACTCGACGGTGTATGTTGAGTCGAGTTTCGAAGAGGGTGCTCCCGATTATGCAACTCTCGATACTCCAGAGATGATTACGGGTGCGCTGGGCGAATACGTAACGAATGCAAGCGTGTTCGAAGAGTCTTGCAACGTGTTCGTGCCCTGGTATCGCCAGGCAGGAATGCGCTATGCCGGAGAAGTATCGAAGAAGACCGGAAACATCGACGCGGCACTTGGCGGTGTGTCCTACACCGACATCAAAGCTGCACTCGACTATTTCTTTGAAAAGTGCAACAACGGCCGTCCGTTCATCATCGCAGGCCACAGTCAGGGCGCGGCTATGGTCAAGTATGTATTGAAGCACTACTTCACGGAGCATCCCGATTACTACAAGCGCATGGTGGCTGCCTATCAGATTGGTTTCTCCCTCACGAAAGACGACCTTGCACAATATCCGCACCTGAAGTTCGCAACCGGTGAGAGCGACACGGGTGTCATCGTCAGCTGGAACACCGAGGGTCCCAAGAACGTAGAGGAGAACGCCAAGAACGTCGTAGTGCTGCCAGGTGCTATGAGCATCAACCCATTGAACTGGAAACTCGACGAGACGTATGCGCCTGCCAGCGAGAACAAGGGGTCGCTCGTGTTGAACACGGAGACCAACGAGTATGAGATTCAAGATATCGGCGTTGATGCACAGATAAACCTTGCCCGCGGCGTGATTGTGACTACCACAAAAGCTCCCGTCACCAATATGCCCGAATTCTTCGGACCTGCCAGTTTCCACGAAGACGACTACACGTTCTTCTACAACAACATCAAGGAAAACGTGGCGAAGCGTATAGCAACTTACAAAAACAACGCGAAATAAAGTAAGTTTGTCAGATAAGGCACCCTTATTATGTCACACCATGCCAAGCACGGTGTGACATAATTTATGCCTTCAGCGCCCTCATGGCGTTCAGGACAGCCATGACGGTGACACCCACATCGGCAAAGACGGCGAGCCACATGGTAGCCAGTCCGACAACAGCCAAAAGCAGAACGGCAACCTTCACACCAATGGCAAAGACAATGTTCTGACGGGCTATGGCCAGTGTGCGGCGGGCTATACGGATGGCAGTGGCAATCTTTGAAGGATGGTCGTCCATCAGCACCACGTCAGCAGCCTCTATGGCAGCATCACTACCCAGTCCGCCCATAGCAATGCCCACATCGGCACGAGCCAGTACTGGGGCATCATTGATACCATCGCCCACGAAAGCTGTTGTATGTGTGTCTGAAATCAGCTTCTCCACTAGCTGCACCTTGTCGGCAGGCAACAGTTCAGCATGGTATTCGTCCAGTCGTAACTGACGAGCCACCCGTTGTGCCACATCCTCACGGTCGCCTGTCAGCATCACGGTTTTCTGCACACCCAGTGCCTTCAGGGCAGCAACAGCCTCTTCACTATCCTCTTTCACCACATCGTTGATGAGGATGTGCCCTGCATATTCTCCATCAATAGCCACATGAATCATGGTGCCCGTATCGCCGTCACAGGCGTGCCACTTGGCACCTACAGCATCCATCATTTTCGTATTGCCCACGCAGACCACCTGTTGTCCCACCTTGGCACGAATGCCCTTACCAGCCAGCTCTTCCACATCGCTCACCTCGCAGCCATCGGTAGCCTCATCGGGGAAGGCGTCGCGCAGGGCAGCACCAATGGGATGAGTCGTGAAATGTTCCACATGGGCAGCCATGTGCAAGATATGGGTGGTATTTGGATGTACGGCCTCTACGGCAAAACGTCCATGCGTCAGAGTTCCCGTCTTATCGAACACCACAGTATCTACCTTTGCCAAGAGGTCCAGATAGTTGGCACCCTTCACCAGAATACCCTTTCGCGAAGCACCGCCAATGCCGCCAAAGAAGGTCAGGGGCACGCTGATGACTAATGCACAAGGACAGCTGACCACCAGGAACATCAAGGCACGATACAGCCAGGTGGGGAAAGCGGTGAGAAAGGTGAGACTTGAGGTAAGAGAGACATACAATGGTGGCAACACCGCAATGGCTATAGCCAAGAACACAACGACAGGGGTATAGATGCGCGCAAACCTGGTGATGAATGTCTCGCTCTGCGACTTGTGCTCACCGGCATCCTCCACCAGTCGGATAATCTTCGAAACGGTACTCTCGCCAAATGATTTAGTAGTACGGATGCGTAGCACCCCGTTGATATTGATGCAGCCAGAGATAACCTCGTCTTCCTCTCCAACCTCACGGGGAATACTCTCACCCGTCAATGCCATTGTGTTCAGCGATGATGCACCACTGACGACAACTCCGTCCAGGGGCACCTTTTCACCTGGACGCACCACGATAGTAGAGCCAATAGCCACCTCGTCAGGACTGACCGTCACTTCCTTCATTCCTGCCTTTTCGTCGCCCATCTCTATATGGGCTACGTCCGGACGGATGTCCATCAGATGGGAAATACTCTCGCGACTCTTCCCTTCAGCATAACCCTCAAAGAGTTCGCCCACCTGGAAGAAGAGCATCACAAAGACAGCCTCGGGAAACTCCGTCTCTGCACCTGGCAGGAAGCCGATACAGAGAGCACCTATAGTGGCTACGGCCATGAGGAAATGCTCGTTGAAGGGGTCGCCCTCCAGCAGTCCTTCTGCAGCCTCTTTCAACGTGCCTGATCCGATGATGAGATAAGGGACGAGATAGACCAGCAGCAATTGCCACGTGGCGAGCGACTGCGTCTTCTCTATGACTACTGCTCCAATAAGCAGTACCACCGTTGCCACAATGATTCCCAGCTGTCTGTGCAACCCGTGTTCATGATGATGTTCATGATGGTGTTCATGGTGATGCTCGTGACAACAGCATTCACCTTGATGTTCGTGATGATGAGCCATAACATTTTAGATTTCGAAGTCCAGACAGCTGCGTTGTACGGTATAGGGACGAACCTTTCCGTTGGCTACAGCCACATGCTCAGGATGAACGGCATAGCCCTTGAGTGCTTCCTCGCTCTCTAACGTGCTGTCTAACATCACATCGGCATTCGAGGATGCCAGGCGTCCGTCAATGTGTACCTTGACGTCAATGAGTCCGGGAACCTTGCCGACAAGTCCTTCCAAACCAGCTTTAATACCTGCCTTAACGGCTTTCTTCTCTTCTTCTGAAAGTTCTGGATTCAATGTCCAGAGGATAATGTGCTTTACCATAATTTTTAATTCATAATTTATAATGCATAATTCATAATTATTTCATAATTCAGACTCGACCTTGGTCGCTTCGTACCTTCATGTCGGAGAATTAGAAGGGAGGAGGAGATGTGAGGTGCATTTCCTGACCTGTAATGGGGTGACGAAACCATATCTCCGAGGCGTGGAGCATCAGCCGCTCGCCCTTGGTGCCATAGAGCTCGTCACCCACTATGGGACGACCCAACCCGTCGGGATGGGCACAGTGGATGCGGAGCTGATGCGTGCGTCCCGTTTGCGGATAAAGGGCTACTATATCAGGACTGATGAACTCATAATCTGTCACCGCCCGCTTGCCGTGTTCCAAATCCACCATCTGGCGAGGACGATTCATGGGGTCTGGACGCAAGGGAAGAGAAATGGTACCTCTTACCTCTTCCTTCTTACATCTTCCATCTTCCAACATCGCCACATATTTCTTCTTAATCTGATGTTTGATGAATTGCTCCTGCAAGGGGTGATAGGCCTCCAACGTCTTGGCAACAATCAGTAATCCCGATGTTCCCATATCCAGACGATGGGCTATGACAGAATCAGGATAACGCTGACGCATCACCGTCTCGACGGAATAGTCCTCAATACGTCCTGGTGTGGAGAGCAGTCCGCTGGGCTTGTCAACCACCACAATAGCCTCATCCTCATAGACCGTCTTCAACTCCAGATGCGCAAAACCCTCTAATTCGGGATTAGGGTCAACCTCCAACCCTTGCAACATCCACGTCAGGATAGGCTTACACTTTCCCCGACAGGCAGGATAGTAGTTCAGGTGCTGGCGTAACTCCGTGTGGGTCGTTGCACCCCACCAGAACTCAGCCATACAGACAGGCTTCAAGCCCTGCTGATAGGCATACTGCAACAGTTTTGGGGCACAGCAGTCGCCCGTGCCGCCTGGGGGCAACGGGAATTTCTGTCGCAACTTGGGACGACTGTAATACGACTGCCAGATATCTACCAGATCCTTCACCTCGCCTCGCGCATTCAACAACTGGTATTGATGGAACAGCCACAGCTGCAAGTCCTGAGACATTTTTTTAGAGATGAGTGGTGAGAGTTGAGTGGCGAGAGAAATCTCACGTTCCGTCGTCTTGAAATGTCCGTCGGGCTGTTGAGCATCATAGACGGGAGGCACGAAGAACGGCCAGTCGTTCCTACCCGCCAGCAAACCGGAATATGCTGCCAAAAAGAAGACCCCCTCTGACTCCCCCTGCAGAGGGGGAGAAACACATGGGGTGGGCTTCTCTACTACTAGTACTCCGAACATCTTACCCTTGTCAGCATCCTCCCTGATTTCCGCACGACTACCGATATAGGCCTGCACCTCCTTAGCCGCCATTACACACAGCGGATGCGGCTCGTAGCAGAACGGATAGGTAAACCGTTCAGGTGCCTGGATATCAGTATTCAACGGATGCAGAAATCCCATTTGCTTTCGAATTTATTTTAAAAACATCTCTCTATTTTCACAGAACCGGATGACAGCATTACGGATGCTGGTGAGGCCGAACTCGTCGGGGTTAATTTCGCTGACAGGAATCCAGAGGGCTTCTGCGGCATCATCGGCAGCACGAATTGTCGTCTTCAGCTTGTCGGGGTCACCATGTACACAGACAAGGAAGTCCATATCAAGGGTGTGAATGCCCATGCCACTATACTCATAGACGTTGGGCGACGAGAAGAGATAGCGGATGTCCTGAACGTCCAGCCCCGTTTCTTCTTTGATTTCGCGACGCATACCCTCTTCCACCGTCTCGTACATATCGACAAAACCGCCAGGCAGGTCGAGCGTCCCCTTGGCAGGTTCCTTGGCACGTCGCACCACCAGCATCTCGTCGTTGTCGTTGACAATGAAGGCAGCTGTAGCCGAACAGGGATTGGCATAGTACGTAAATCCGCAATCCTGACACCGCTTGCTCTTGAAGTTGTTAACCACGAAGTGCTTACTGCCACAGACGGGACAGAACGTAAATTTCTGAAGAGGATGTTCCATACATTCTATTTTTTTGCAAAGGTATATAATAAATGGCACATTCAGTCATATTTGCCTGCTTTTTATAGCGACAAAATTGCTCCTATCGACTAAAAGTATAGGTTTAGTAACGACGCTCCAACGAAAAATAAGCGTGCTTTTTCTTGCAAATCTAACGAATTTTTTGTAACTTTGCAGGGAGAAACCAATAACGATAGACAATGGACGTATCGATATTACAACATCCGCTGGCTCACCGTCTGGCTCACCGTCTGGAGATGGACAGATGGACAGATAGGACAGCAGGTTTCCAAAATTCTCGCGCACGCGTGAACTGACGAAAATGAAAAATGAGCATTCCTGCGCGCGCGTAAGAAATCAATAATTCCTCTGTCCTATCTGTCCAGTATGTTTGAATAAGCGTTGGTTATTGTAGTGAATCAAGGGACTGACACTTGATCTGTTTAATTGGAGCAAAGGAAGTTGGAGGAAGTGTTATTAAAAAAAGAGTGGTTGGCATTACGACCAACCACCCTTTGCTTAACTTTAAATAGCTATGGCTTCATTGGCTAAAGTTCGGGATTGATAGTGGCTATCCAAGCGTCAATGCGGGTGTCGGTCTTGTCATCCTCGTTGATGTCGTCAAGGGGCAGACCGATAAACTTACCGTCTATCACAGCCTCGGAATCGTCGAAGGTGTAGCCGTCAGTCTCGACAGCACCAATGAACTTGGCACCGCTGTCCTTGATGCCGTTGTAGAGTTCGCCCATACCGCCCACGAAGGTGTCGCTGTAGGTTGAGCAGTCGCCACAGCCGAACAGGGCGATGGTCTTGCCATTGAGGTCAGCACCTTGCAAGGTCTTCAGGCCGTCGTACCAGTCATCCTGTAATTCGCCTGCGCCCCACGTTGAAGTGCCGAAAATCAGGTTTTGGTTGGCAGCTACAACGTCGGCTGTCAGGTCCTGTACGTTCAGGGCCTCGCAGCCCAGTTTCGAGGCAATCTTCTCTGCGATGGCCTCGCAGGTTCCCGTCGAGGAACCATAGATTACAATTGTTGCGTTCATTTCTTATCTATATTTATATGGTTAATTACGATTGATGCATGATCCGTCGCACTTGCCCTGACTTCTGCTTTTACGTTTACAAAACCGTTCACATTGTGCGCAGATGTCGTAGCCGAGCATAGCTCCGAGTATAAAATCTTCCTCTGGCGTGAGTTCGTTCAGTGGACGGGTGACGATGAGCCGTATAGCCTCCAGACATTCGTGCCGACCGAAATACACGTTAAAGTTCTGCTGTCCGGCGGGTTGCAACAGATATGGAATGTCCTGACTTTCCAGTCGCTGGATAGTCTGCTCACAGTATTTCTTGTTACAGGTGAATAATACCATGTGGCGAACGCCTTTATGCAGTTCGTAGATGTGGTTCATCAACACTTGAAGCGCTGTGGAATTTGCTGTTCTCATTTTTATGGTTTTGATTTCGTGTGCAAAATTAGAGATAAAAAACGAAGTGTGCAATACCTAAAATGCGGTGTTTTAAACATGGCTCACCTGCAAAGTCGTGCAAAAGCAGATTAATCAAAAGTAGGTATTGTGGTGTTTTTTTCGTCAGTTTAACCGTTTTCTTCATTAAAAACGGAAGAATTGTTCGTTTCTTAAGATAATAATGTGTAACTTTGCAGCGTATGACCTCCACTCAATAAAGAGACAATAAAAGGAACAAGAATATATGGAACCACAAAATGCTATTTACGACGCACGCCAGCTAGGACTGCCCCACATGATGATACTGGGTGTGCAACATCTGTTTGCCATGTTTGGAGCAACGGTGCTCGTGCCACTGCTGACAGGCCTGGACGTATCGGTAACGCTGCTGTTTGCAGGTATAGGAACCCTGATTTTCCATTTCATCTCGAAGTGGAACGTGCCTGCTTTCCTGGGCTCATCGTTTGCCTTCCTGGGGGGTTATGCCTCGGTGAAGGAGATGGGTGTCGCACAGGGGCTCTCTGAGACCTTGGCACTAGACTATGCCTGTCTGGGTGTGGCATGTGCCGGACTGATGTATTTCGTCATGGCTGGCCTGATAAAGTCTTTTGGCGTGAAGAAAATCCTGCATTTTTTCCCACCCGTAGTGACAGGTCCTATCGTGATAGCTATCGGTCTGGTATTGTCAGGCTCTGCCATCAGCAACTGTCAGACCAACTGGTTGCTGGCCATCATCGCTATCGTCACCGTGATTGTGTCGTCCATCTGGGGCAAGGGCATTGTTAAGATAATCCCCGTGCTGTTGGGTGTCATCGTGTCGTACGTCATTGCTGCCTGTATGGGCGAGGTGGATTTTGCACCGCTGGGCGAAGCTGCATGGGTTGGTTTCCCAATAGAAAAGGAGCACACGATATGGGCGGTGTTTGAACACGGCAACACGTCGCTGATGCTATCGACCATCCTGGCCGTTATGCCCATTGCCTTTGCGACGATTATGGAGCACATCGGCGACATGTTTGCCATCAGTTCTACCGTTGGCAAGGACTTTCTGGCTGAGCCCGGCCTGCACCGCACGTTGACGGGTGACGGCGTTGCTACGGCTGTTGCCTCCATCTTTGGCGCTCCTGCCAACACAACATACGGCGAGAATACGGGTGTGCTGAACCTGACCAGGGTGTTCGACCCGAAGGTCATTCGCATTGCTGCCTGTCTGGCTATCATACTGGCGTTCTGTCCCAAATTTGCCAGTCTGATACAACTGATGCCTGCGGCTACCATCGGTGGTGTCAGCCTGATACTCTATGGCATGATTTCTGCGGTGGGTGTGCGCAACCTGGTGGAGGAAAAGGTTGACCTGAAGAGTTCGCGCAATGTGTTTGTCGCAGCACTTATTCTGGTATTGGCCATCGGCGTGAAGTACGGTGCCAACGACGACATCGCCATGGGCCCCATCCACCTGTCCGGACTCGCCATTGCCGCCATTGTAGGCATCTTCCTGAATGCCATTATGCCCGACAAACTGGGAATGAAGGTGAAGTCGTTCAAGGGTAAGGAGAAGTCATAAGAGACTGTATCTGGGCTAAGCGATTCTGAGTACAAACAAGACTGAAAAACGTCTATTTATAAACTACTAAGACCAACCAACATGAAAAAAGTACTTTCTATCGCATTTATGTTGTGCTTCACTGGGATAGTGATGGCACAGAGAATTGACTTTGATTTCTCAGGAAGACAATCTTCTGAAGTAACAGAAACCAACTATATCGCCTGGCCTATCGGACGCGTAACCAGCGACTCCAAGACATTGGAAAACGGTATAACGTTAACCGTAGCGCCCTCGGAAGGAGCCACTGCACTCGCTTCCAACTGGAGCAAGAACATCGTCCAGCAAAACAGCAAGTTATTGGGAGACGGTGTTTTCGCCTGTCACCTGGAAGAAGGTAACTACCAATGGATTACTTCTGGAAAAACCGCTATCACACTGACCATAGAAGGTATGACTGCGGGCAAACATTCCGTGATAGCCTATCATAACGACACAGACACCGGACAGACACATCCCGACGTGCAGGTGACTGTTAACGGTACAGTACAGGTGAGTGGGGTAAAGCACTCTTCAGGGGCGAAAAAAACTTCGGAATGCGGTTTTTCCTATGTCGAGTTTACGGTAACGGAAGGACAGCCAGTAGTTATCCAATATACATGCGTTCCTGAGGATGGAAAGACATATAGCCGCACCAGCATCATGCTTAACGGATTAGAATTTGACACCAATCCCTACGGTATTATGGATCCCATTCCTGCCAACTATGACTATCACGTAGCTACCGATGACTTAGGCAGTGTGGCTTTCAGTTGGATTCCAGCCGAAGGAGCTACTGCCCATCGACTGATATATGGTACCGACTCTACAACTGTTGCCGAGGCTACGACAGTCCAGTATGAAGGCAGCGAGCCGCAATATGTCGTGGCAGGCTTCTCACCACTAGTACGCTATTGGTGGCGAGTGGATGAGCAAGTAAACGGAACCTTCCATCAAGGAAAAGTGATGGCTTTTCAACCCGCCCGCTTGGCATTCCCAGGGGCAGAAGGGTATGGACGTTATGCCATTGGCGGACGTGGCGGAGTGGTATATCATGTGACGAATCTAGAAGACAACGGTGACGATATAAATCCTATAGAAGGCTCTTTCCGCTATGGCATCAAAAAGGTCAGCGGACCACGAACCATCGTGTTTGACGTGGCTGGTGTCATCTCGCTGAAGAGTCGCCTGACCTGTTCTGACAAATTTGTCACCATCGCTGGGCAAACGGCTCCTGGAAACGGCATCATGCTGCGTACCTGTCCCTTCGGCATGGCTTCCGATGGCATCACCCGTTTCCTCCGTATGCGATTGGGACATAAGAAGTTGGTTAACAACCTGATTCCTGGCGGGAAGAACGATTACTCGTATGGCGATGAGGCCGGGACTTCTGAAGAGACTACACTCAGCGGACTCGACGGAATGGGTATGGCAGGCAACGATCATGCTATCATGGACCACTGCTCCATCTCATGGACCATCGACGAAGCGTTCTCCAGTCGAAACGGCAAGGGACTGACCTTACAGCATACGCTTATCAGTGAGGCACTGAACCAAGCAGGTCATCCGAACTACGGTGTAGGCGACAAGCACGGCTACGCCGCTACCATTGGTGGTGGAGAGATGGGAGGACAGCCTGGTACTTATCACCACAACCTATTGGCTCACTGCGAGGGACGCAACTGGAGTATCTCCGGCGGACTGGATGGCAAAGGAAGCTATGATGGTCATCACGACATTTATAATAATGTAGTATATAACTGGGGTGGTAGAGCCACGGACGGCGGAACTCATGAAATGAACTTCTGCAATAACTTCTACAAAATGGGGGCCAACAGCACCTCGACACTCATGAACCTGCAACTGGAAGGAACAGGCTCTGGCACACAAAGTGTTTATGTGCATGGAAATATACGCCAGGAGAAGAATAATGGTGCGCTGACAGAAGACAAAAAAGGAACCACCTACAAATACAGCACATCAGGAGGACAGGTCGTTGACTGGGACCCACTACCCACTGTTCCTTTCAGCTTCATGAACCCAGAGGGCAATATGGAGACAGCACAAGCCGCCTTCAAGAACGTACTCTCCGACGTTGGCTGTACACAACCGTTCTTCGACCTGCACGACCAGCGTATGGTCAACGAGACAAAAGCAGGAACAACAAGCACCAAGGGCAGCCGTAGCGGAAGACCTGGTCTTATCGACTCCGAAGAGGATGCCGGTTGCGAGGGCTTTGACCTGGAGAAACTGGGCATTGTCAATGCACAACGCGGTACTGACTGGGATACGGACCAGGATGGCATCCCCGACTGGTTTGAGGCACTGACAGAAACCAACCCGAGCGTAGCAAATAACAACGAAGACCGCGACGGTGACAACTATACTGACCTGGAAGAATACCTCAACTGGATTGCCGCACCTAATTTTATAATCGAGGGTGAAAAGCAAATCACGCTCAAAGATTTCTTTGCGGGTTACAACACTCCTGCCTATTCTATCACGGCCCCTACTGGTGTCACAGCCAATGAGACAGGAGGACTGTTAACTGTTACGCCCACTGATGCTACCCCTAAGCTGTTCACCATTATGGTAAAGGCCACCGAAGACGGTATCAGTCTGGAACGTGCCTTTAACTTTGCTTATGGACAAGGGGTTACTGGCATCCACAGCATCAACAACGATGGGATGACTCCAGATAAAAACGCTCCTGTCTTCGACCTGCAGGGACGTCATATCGTGAAACCAACGAAAGGAATTTATATTCAAAACGGAAGAAAACATATTATCAATTAAAAATTATCATTATGAACAAGTACGAGAAATTTGTCATTACCATTAATCGCGAGTTGGGTTCTGGTGGTAGAACCATTGGTGAAAAACTTGGTAAAAAACTGAATGTGCCTTTCTATGATAAGGCACTGATAAAACAACTGAAAGAGCAATACCACCTGACCGTTGAACAGATTGAATATCTGAAAGGACAGAAGCATAACTGGTGGGCTGACTGCAAACGCAGCATGATGATGTTGCCCAATTACATTGGACCGTCATATATTGGGAAACCCGTCAATATGCCAGACTTCCTGATTACGGACGAAATCTTCCAGACGGAAACGGAAATCCTGAAGGGTATAGCAGAAGACGGTTCGTGCATCATTGCCGGACGTAGTGGATTCTACATCTTCCGTGACCACCCCAACCATCTGAGCATCCTGATTCAGGCTTCCATGCAGCACCGCATAGAACGACTGGTTCGCAAGCGTGGAATCACTTATCAGCAAGCTCATGAGATTATCGAGCAGGTTGACGAGGCACGTGAGAACTACGTCAAGAAGTACACGGGTTCGTCAAGATATGACACCAGAAACTACGACCTGGTCATCAACATGGACGATCATACTGAAGACGAGGCCCTTGACATCATCCTGAAATACATCAGGTAAAAGACGGGATGGCATCACAGGAACCAGCCATACAAGCACTCCAGCAGCAACGCCTATTGTTGCAGCTGGAGTATAATGCTGAAAAGGAGACCTTTCGCCAGCAAACCGAACAGGTGGGCATTGAGCGAAAGGTCAAGCGTGGTGATGCCTGGTGGCCTGTGAAGGTGACGCGCAGCTATTACAACTCGCTCAACCAACTGGTCGTTGAAGTGGTACGCAGCACGGACACGGACATTGAGCATTGTTTTGAGTTCGGCAAACCTGTTCAGTTCTTTTCTGTTGAGACAAGTGATAACAGTCAATCCAAAGATTCTGGCAAAAAAAACATCCGTTATTTCCGCTATACGGCAACGGTCAGTTATGCAGATGGCGACCGAATGGTGATTACCGTTCCTGACAATATCAGCATCCTCGATTTGCAGAATACAGAGAAACTGGGTGTACAACTCTCGTTCGACGAGACATCCTATCGTTTGATGATGGATGCGATAGACCGCGCCATCAGGGGGAAAGGAAGAATGGGCTACCTCCGCGACCTGTTCTATTCACGACAGAAACCAGAGACCTTCGTCTTTCCACCCATGCACTTCCCTTATCTGAACCCTTCGCAAGAAAGTGCCGTCAACATGGTGCTGCGAGCCAAGGATGTAGCCATTGTACACGGTCCTCCAGGAACGGGTAAGACGACAACCCTGGTGGAAGCCATCCGTGAAACACTGATGCGCGAGAACCAAGTGCTGGTATGCGCCCAGAGCAATATGGCTGTCGACTGGATAAGCGAAAAACTCGTGGACCGCGGCATCAACGTGCTGCGTATAGGCAATCCCAGCAGAGTGAACGACAAGATGCTATCGTTCACCTACGAGCGGCGTTTTGAGGCACACCCTGACTATGCCCAGCTATGGGCTATCCGCAAAGCTATCCGTGAACTCCGAAAACAGCGCAAAAGGGGCGACGAGAAATTCCACCAGAAGTTGGAGAGTCTGAGGAGCAGAGCCACCGAACTGGAGATTCGCATCAACAGCGAACTCTTCGGCGAAGCGCGTGTCATTGCCTCTACCCTTGTAGGCGCAGCCAACCGCTTGCTGGATGGTCAGAAGTTCGGCACCTTATTCATCGACGAGGCAGCCCAGGCGTTGGAAGCAGCCTGCTGGATTCCCATGCGTCGCGTTACCCGTGTCATATTGGCTGGTGACCATTGTCAACTGCCCCCCACCGTCAAGAGCATTGCGGCCTTGAAAGCTGGGTTAGGCAAGACCTTGATGGAACGTATCGTGGAGATGCACCCCGAAGCTGTCACCCTGCTGAAGATACAATACCGCATGAACGACGACATCATGCGCTTCAGCAGCAACTATTTCTATGGTGGACAAGTGGAGAGTGCTCCCGAGGTGAAATATCGAAGCATCCTCGACCTCGACATCCCAATAGAGTGGATAAACCCTAAACATCTGGACCTCCCGGAAAACCCGGAGAATCCGGACAACCAAGAAAAACCTGATTATCACGAACAATTCGTTGGCGAATCGTTTGGACGTATCAACAAGGCCGAAGCAGAACTGACCCTCGATACCCTGCAACATTATTTTGAGCGTATCGGGAAACAGCGCCTGCTGGAAGAGCGCATCGACGTGGGCATCATATCGCCTTATCGGGCACAAGTACAGTACCTGCGCCGACTGCTCATGAAACGTGAGTATTTCAAGCCCTTCCGCCGACTCATCAGCATTAACACCGTGGATGGTTTCCAAGGGCAGGAACGCGACGTCATCGTCATCTCGATGGTTCGCAGCAATGACGAAGGGAATATCGGTTTCCTGCGTGACCTCCGTCGTATGAACGTTGCCATCACTAGAGCCCGCATGAAGCTGATTATCCTAGGCGACAAAAAGACCATGACGCGACATCCCTTCTACCGACAGTTGTGGCGCTACATCAAAAGTTTGTCTGGTCAGGAAGAAGAGAACTCATCAAGTCAGGAAGAAGAGGGAGACACCTACTACACTGATGAGGGCACCCAAGACACCCTTGAGGGTAATGGGCTGACGGAAGAGCCAATAGGAGGGTAAAATGATAATGATAGGAGTCAGTGCCATCAAGGTGCTGGCTATGCCTGCCCCAGTATACTGAACAGCCATCAGGGAAAAGCCCACTCCCACGAAAGGACCGAAAATGGTCGTTGTGGCTGCCGCAGTCATATCAACCTTGTCGCTTAAGGCTTCACGCAAGGGGCGCAGTCCTTCCCTGAAATATAATAATAAGGTGAAACCAATGAGTCCTGCTATGCAGCGAAAGAAATTAGCAGAGAACGGCAACAGCCAAGCAGCCTGTTGCCCATCCATACTAGCCTCATAATAGTTCATGCCTATCTTGCTCAACACCAGTCCCACGCCTTGGCATACAGCTGCTCCGATGGCAAAAAGCACACCGTTGAGGGGCAGTTTCAGCGAGACACGATGATGCTCACCACGACCCAGAACAGAGATGGCGATGCCCACCAAGGTAATCAGCATGGCGAGAATACTCATTGACGTCATCTGCTCGCCCAAGGAAACCCAAGCAGTAAAAGCTGCTGCCAAAGGGGCCAGCGTCATAAAGAGCTGTCCGAAGCGTGAACCGATGATGATATAACACTGGAACAAGCAATAGTCGCCTATCACATAGCCTACCAGTCCCGACAACAACATCCAGCCATAGGCTTCCATAGAACCGCTAAGGGGCAGTGGGGAACCTGTGACTACCCAGAACATGGCAAGTGCGAAGATTAAAGCTAACATCATGCGCAACACATTTAGCACCAAGTTGCCCATGCGCTTGCTGCCAAATTCTGAAAGCAATGCAGTAGCCGTCCATGAGAAGGCCACACCAATAGAAATCAGTTCACCCAGGTAATGCATCACTTGTTCTTACGGATGCTATTGATTAATGCCACCATATTCCAGATGTAGGTACGTGTTGAGATACCCTTCACACTACTATTTGCATAGGGTGACGTGTCGTACTCGTCGCCTACCATCGTCTGGGCATATTGACGGTCTTCACTGTCAGCCGTCATTGTTGCAGGAACAGGCTTGTAGGGATTCGAAATCTGATTGAAAACGGTCAACCACCGTCCTTCACTGTCTAGTGAGGATATGATCTTATCGACTCCGGGCATCGGCATCCGACGCGCCATGCCTGAAGGCTGACGGTAATAATAGTCCTGCGGTCCGCTGATTGCAGCCTCACGCAAAGGAGAGTCCTGTTCCAACTGCTTTGCGTCCAGTGCCTCTGCCTCCTCCAATGCCTTGCGGAGCATCGTGGGATTGGTGGTCATAAAAGAACTGTAATGGGCTATCGTTCCCGTAGGAATACTGTCGGTATAGTACTGTCCGTTAACCACATTAGAGCCTTTACGATGTACATACATAGGTTTGCCACTGTCAGGATTCAGAAAACGAGGCATGAAAATATCCCCTTCGCCCAACGGTCTGCGTCCCAACTGCGCTACCATGTCTGAGGGTAGCTGAACGCTCTCCAGGAATCGGATGGCATTGGGAATCCCTTTCAGAAAACTCTTGTCACCAGTCAGCTGGTAGAAGTGAATCATCTGACGAATCATGGCAACAGTAGTACCCGTGTTCACGGCTCTTGGCTCGTAGGAACGGGCATGGGCAGGCTTCAGGTCTTTGACAGAATACTGGTCAGCCCACCCTGCCAAGGGCAAGGGCTGTTGCAGGTCGCGCAAACAGTGCATCGCCTTCAAAATGGGTTCCTTCAACTCCTTCATGCCCAGCGACCTGTAGCATTGTATCAGGAACTCGATGTTACGAGGCATCACGTCGTCATTGATAGTGACAAATGACGAGTAATCAGCCTTTCCACGAAACGGATGGTCGTACATCAGGGGATAGCGCTGGGGCCATCCGCCATTGTCGTACTGGCTTTGCAGGAAGAAACCGATGGCTTTCTGCAAGCCTACATAGAACTCTGCGTTCTTCTTCTCCAGATAGATACGAAGCAAGAACTCAGCACAATGCATTGTTGCCTCGTCGTCGAACGTAGCGTTGCCGTAGTAATGTTGGAATTCCTCCAGTCGCCAAGCCTGACGACCGATGGTGGCATACCATTTCTTGGTTGTCTCCTCTGACTCGTAATCGAACATATAGTTCCATCCACCGGAGGGCTTCTGACCATGCATGATGCAGCGGGCAACCTTGCAAGCACTCTCATAGTAGTACTCGTCGCCTGTGGCATGATAGGCATCCAGCAGCACCTGACCTACGTCAGGCGTACTGGGCGACTGCAACCATACCATCGTGCGCCACGCCTCCAGTTCACCCCACTGGCGGGAGTAGTCGGGCAGATAGCTCCACACAAAGCCACCCTTATACGAAGCTACATCCATCATATACTGAGTGGCACGACGCATGGTCTGCTTTGCCTCCTTGTCGCCAGCACTCATGGAGAGGAACGTCAGGAGGATTACGAGTAAGAGGGACAACCTTTTCATACCTTTATTTCTTGCCTAAGAAATCAGCACGCATCGGGCTGAAAGTATCTATCAGCACACCAGCCTCCAGACAAACACAACCGTGCAAAACGTCCGGAGCCACATAATAACCGTCGCCGGCCTCCAGAATCTTCTTCTCACCGTCAATGGTCAGCTCGAACTTACCACTTGCCACATAGGTTGCCTGGGTGTGATAGTGTTTGTGAGCCTTACCCACAGCACCCTTCTCAAACTTCACCTTCACTACCATCAGCTGACCGTCATAACCCATAATCTGGCGCTGAACACCAGGCTCTGCATCCTCCCATTTAAGATCTTTCTCATAGAGGAAACTAGCGCTGCGCGTCTTCTGGCAGCACTCTTTTTCACATTTTTTCTCGTTCATATCACACTTTTTGTTATTTGTTTTGCTCGTCTGAGCACTCATAGTGATGGTTACCATCATGGCCAAAGCCATCAAAATCATCTTTTTCATTGTTGTTTTGTTTTTTATTTGTTTCAAAATAGATTTTATATAAGACGAATATTATCTCGTTTCGTTTAACAAAACAGACAAAAAATTTGGCATATTGAACGCTAATTTGTAATTTTGCACACAGAAAAGGGAAAATAAGCCATGAGCACGATTGAAATCAAACAAGTGTCCAATCGCAAAGAACTGACTCAATTCGTTCAGTTCTACTACGACCTATACCGCGGCAACAACTATGCCGTACCCTATCTGTTCAATGAGGAGATGAACACACTCCGAAGCGACAGGAATCCATCCTTCGAGTGTTGCGATGCCAGATACTTCATGGCTTTCCGCAACGGACACTTGGTTGGTCGTGTGGCTGCCATCATCAACCATCGTGCTAACGAGTGCTGGCAGCGCAGGCAGATACGCTTCGGTTGGTTCGACTTCATAGATGATCTGGAGGTGTCGAAAGCACTGCTTCAGGCCGTAGAAGACTGGGGGCGCAAAGAGGGCATGACCGAACTCGCCGGTCCCCTCGGCTTTATCGACACCGACCGCGAGGGTATGCTCGTTGAGGGCTTCGACCAACTCTCCACCATGTACATCAACTACAACCACCCCTACTATCCCAAGCACATGGAGCAGATGAAAGGCTTTGAGAAAGCCAACGACTGGGTGGAGATGAAGGTGAGAGTACCCGAGGTGGTGCCTGAGAAATTCTCCAAGATTACCGAGATGGTCCGCAAGCGTTACGGACTTCGCGTCCATAAGTTCACCCGGAAGGAACTCATTGACCAAGGCTATGGCCGTCAGTTGTTCGACCTGCTGAACACCACCTACAAAGACCTCTATGGTTTCAGTCAGCTCAGCGACCGACAGATAGACAAGCTGGTCAACGACTATATCAAGATTGCCGACCTCAACCTAGTCACAGCCATTATGGACGGTGAGAAGATGGTAGGCTTCGGCATCACCTTCCCTTCGTTCTCATATGCCATGCAAAAGACCCGTGACGGACGTTTCCTTCCTTTCGGATGGTGGCACATGCTGAAAGTCCTCAAGTGGCACAAGACCCCCATCGTCGACCTTCTGTTAATCGGCGTACTACCCGAGTATCGTAGCAAGGGAGCCAATGCCCTCATCTTCGACGACCTTATCCGCTGGTTCCAGCGCTACCATTTCCAATGGGCAGAAACCGGTCCTCAAATGGAAAGCAACGAGGGCGTGCTGTCGCAATGGCAATACCTGGAAGCCACCCAGCACCGTCGTCACCGCTGCTACCGCAAGACGTTATAAGGGAGACCTATAATAAAAAAGGAAAGAGAGACCGAATTGGGTCTCTCTTCTCTTTTATTTGTTCTCATTTTCTGCTATGAGTTGTAACAAACGCTCCACGGCTTCCTCCTCGGGGATATTCTTCGCTACACAGACTTTCTGCTTGTAGAGCGATATCTTGCCGCGTCCTGCTCCCACATAGCCGTAGTCGGCATCGGCCATCTCGCCAGGACCATTGACAATACAACCCATGATACCTATCTTCAAGCCTACCAAATGGCTGGTAGCGGCTTTGATGCGGGCAATGGTCTCCTGCAGGTTATACAGGGTACGACCGCATCCCGGACAGGAGATGTATTCGGTCTTGGTGAACTTGATACGGGCTGCCTGAAGAATACTATCGGACAAGTCCGATAAATTGAGAATTGAGAATTGAGAATTTAAAATTGACAGTTTCGTAGCCTTGCGATCAATGAGCAGGGCACCCACAGCCATAGCTGCCTTGAGTTGCAGCGTTTCATAATCGGGTGCATCGAGGGGCAGGGTGATGGTATCGTCATGGATGCTAGCCTCAGCCTCCTCGCGCAGACGGGTACACTCTGGTATCAAGTCAACTAGTTTACGGGCAACAGGAATCTCGCACTCTGGTTCTTCCGACAAGGACACACGGATGGTATCGCCAATGCCTTCGGTCAACAGGGCACCAATACCGACGGCCGACTTGATGCGACCATCCTCGCCTTCGCCTGCTTCCGTCACGCCCAGATGCAGGGGATAGTGCATATCTTCCTGGTCCATGGTCTTCACCAGCAAACGTACGGTAGTGACCATCACAACGGTATTGGAAGCCTTGATACTGATAACTACATCGTCGAAATGCTCCCGCTTGAAGATACGGAGGAACTCCATACAGCTTTCAACAATGCCCTCGGGAGTGTCGCCATAGCGCGACATGATGCGGTCGGAAAGCGAGCCATGATTGACACCAATGCGAACAGCTGTATGATGCAGCTTACAGATGTTCAAGAAGGGCACCAACTTGGCTTCAATCTTCTTCAATTCCTCAGCATACTCCTCGTCGGTATATTCCAGATGTTTGAACGTACGCCCTGGGTCGACATAGTTACCAGGATTGATGCGAACCTTCTCACAATACTGTGCAGCTACATCAGCGGTATGGGCCGTAAAATGGACGTCGGCCACCAACGGGGTGGTATAGCCATCTGCCTTCAATCGGGCAGAGATGTTCTTCATGTTCTCTGCCTCACGGGTGCCCTGAGTGGTGAAGCGCACCAGCTCTCCACCAGCATCTATGATACGCTTTGCCTGTGCCACGCTGCCCTCGGTATCGTTGGTATCGGTGGTAGCCATCGACTGGATGCGGATGGGGTTGTCGCCACCTATGGCAATCTGACCAACATGGGCGACGGATGATTTTCTTCTTTGGTACATTTAGTTCGTCTTAAACGTATATTTCACTTCTGCCAAATCCTTGTTGGCTTTTTCTATCTTAGCTTTCAAGCCACTCTTATAATCGGCCAGTCGCTGCGCAATGGCTTCGTCACTCAGGGCCAGCATCTCCGCAGCCAGAATAGCTGCGTTCTGAGCACCATTGACACCTACGGTAGCTACAGGGATACCTGGCGGCATTTGGATAATGCTGAGCATTGCATCCAGTCCGTCTAACATGCCCTTGATGGGTACACCGATAACGGGCAGGGTAGTAGATGCCGCTATCACACCAGGCAAGGCAGCAGCCATGCCCGCAGCAGCAATAATGATTTTCAAGCCACGCTCCTTGGCTCCTTTTGCGAAAGCCTCTACAGCCTCAGGAGTGCGATGGGCCGAGAGTGCGTTGACCTCGAAAGGCACCTGAAGCTCGTCAAGTAACTTGCAGGCTTTTTCCATAACGGGCAGGTCACTAGTACTGCCCATGATAATACTTACAATTGGTTTCATATTCAGTAATTCATAATTTATAATTCATAATTATCCTCTCACTTCTCACCTCTCACTTCTCACCTCTCACTTCTTAAATAAACAATATCGCCACAGCGGCGCAGACAAAGCCTACCCAGAAGCCTGCCACTACCTGCGAGAGATTGTGCTGACGCAGAATCATGCGACTGGTGCCCAACAGTCCTGCCACGAAAAAGACGAGGCAGAGCCACCACACGGGGTTGAAGCCTAAATATTCGGCAAAGGCAAACAAGGCTCCCCCTACCCCACCAATGGCTGCCGTATGAGTGGAGATTTTCCACCACACATTGATGATGGCACAGACTATCTGCACCAACAGGGCTGCAATGATGATAGACCCTATGAAATGAGGCATGTGAAGTCGCTCCATCAGATAGATGCAAGAAAAATAGCAGACGATAGAGATGATGTAAGGTACCATACGTCTTTCCCTCTGCCCCAGCTCTATGAGGTTCCATCCCTGGTAACGGCGATAGAGATGAATCATCACCGTGGGCAACAGAATGGTAAAGAGGTAGGTCATGATGAGCACCTGTAGCTTATATGCCATGGGAAAGATGCTAAGATAACTGAACAAGAACAATGCTATCAACCCGACAATAGGCAGATAGAACGGAGTGAACAGCATGCTCACGATACGAGCCGCCAGAATCATTTGCTTTTCTTTTCTCATCTCATTCTTCATTTTTCACTTTTAACTAGCGACGGAGTCGCGCAATTGGTATTCCCAATGCCTCACGGTATTTGGCTACCGTACGACGGGCAATAGGATAGCCCTTTTTTGTCAATTCTTCCCTCAGGGCATCGTCACTTAATGGGTTACGCTTGTCTTCCGCATCAATGATATCGCGCAAGGCAGCCTTGATCTCACGGGTAGAATACTCCTCGCCTTCTGCCGTCATATAGCCGTCGCTGAAGAAATAGCGTAGCGGGAAAGTACCCCATCGCGTTTGTGCATATTTTGAATTCGACACTCGTGATACCGTGCTGAGGTCCAAGCCCGTCTTTTCCGCAATATCCTTCAGAATCATAGGGCGCAAGGACGCTTCGTCACCATCTTCGAAGAAACGGTGCTGCCACTGAATGATAGCCTTCATCGTAATGGTCAGGGTATGGCGACGCACTCGGATAGCCTCGATAAAACCTTGGGCTGCATCCACCTTCTTCTTTGTATAAAGCAACGCCTCCTTCACCTGCTTACTCATGTTATCCTTGTTGCTCTGGTACTCTTTCAATGTATCCGTAAACGACTGGGAAACATGGAGCTCGGGAATGTCACCGCTATTCAGCGAAAAGGTCACGGTGCCATCCTCCTGCGTATCGACAATAAAGTCGGGGGTTATCTGTTGTATGGAACGCCCAACCACCTCACCCATCGAGGTTCCTGGCTTGGGGTTCAGTTTGCGCAATTCCCTAATGAGTGTCTCTGCCTGCACATCGGTCAGCAGAAGTTGTTGCTGTAACTTCTCCCAATGTTTCTTGGTAAACAACTCAAAATAGTTCTCTACCGCTTTCCTCATCAGTTCCTTTAATGCAGAGGGCTCGCGGCGTTCTATCTGCAACAATAGACATTCCTGTAACGTACGGGCACCAATTCCAGCAGGATCGAACTGCTGCAATTTATGTAGCACATGCAAGACCGTTTCTTCGGTCGTATCAATGTTATGATAGATAGCCAACTCGTCACAGATGCTATGCAGAGGCTTTCGCAACAAGCCATCATCGTCTAGCGATCCTATGAGGTATTCCATCACTCCTTTCTCCTCCTCCGTCAGTTCGGTCATATCCATCTGTTCCTTCAACTGATCGTAGAAGGACTCGGTCTGTCCATAAACGATTTCCTCACGTTCTTCCTGTGAAGAAACGCCACCATGATAGACAGGCAGATCCTCGTCGTCACGACCCAGTGATTCAAAAGCCTCATCTAATGCAGACTGACGTTCCTCGTCTTCGTAGGAATCAGAGGTGTCTGAAGATTCAGGGGCTTCCTGGTATTCAGAGAACTCAGGCTCTTCGGCAGATATCTCCAGAGCAGGATTGTCATCCATTTCTGCATTGACACGCTCCACAAGCTGGGTAATGGGCAGTTCTGTCAACTGCGCCTGCAACAGCTGTTGCTGCGTAATACTCTGTGCCAGTTTCTGCTGTTGGGTTAACCTCTGATCTTGTATTTGTTCCTGTGCCATCTTATTTAGAGATAATATGCCTTTAGTTGTGTGGCATACGAAACCAACTTTCGGTTATCTACATTGCCATAACGCTCCCATATCTGCATACAAGGTGCAAACAGAGGATGAACGATTACATCGCGACGATGGAGATAAGGGTCACAATGCTGGAAGATGTCCAACACCTCGACTATTAAGCGTGTGGGAACTTTCATTAAACTTGCCAAATCACGCACTTCCGGGGTTTCTGCAACCATCGTGTTGGGAGTCAGACGGAAATACAGTTCAAGAATCAGGACCAGCGAGATAGGCAACAGCCGTTCCTCACCTTCCAACGGTCGGAAATCACGTTCGAAAGTCTCCTCGACGTCCACCCCATCATAGAAATCGCCACTACTGTTGAAACCTATCATGTTGCGCAACAAACCAACTGCCCGAGACAACCGCTTGGGGTTACGACCATACTCCTCCCAGATACGCTCTATACGGGGTGTCTCCAGATTGGCCACCTCACACTGGCGTGAAAACAGTACCTCTGGAGCTATGTGCAACTCCAGACATAAGAAGATAGAATCGCGGCTATACATGGGTTTTACCCCAACCGGCTTACGCAGATAAAGCTGCATCACCAACAGCCAATAATCGTCCTGCCAATTTTGTTTTTTTGCCATGATTGTTTCTTTTTTATCGTTTTATGTTGCAAATATACAACTTTTTTCTTATATTTGCACACAAACTAAGAAATACTTTATGAGAAAGATATTGTTATTATCATCTTTCATTATTTTTGCTATCAGCCTTTCGGCCCAATCTGTACGTGAAGACATGCGCAGAGACATCCTTTGTTTAGCGAGTAATTACAGGGCTTATCCTACTCCAGAGCAGAAGAAACTGACACCTGCGCCCAAAGGAATGAAGCCTTTCTATATCAGTCATTACGGTCGTCACGGATCTCGCTTTCACACTAAGCCCAGCATGTATAATGCCCCTTTCAGGACATTACAAAAGGCCGACAGCCTAGGCAAACTCACCCCTATGGGACGTGACGTACTGCGACGTCTGGACTTGATTCGTAAAGACGCAGCAAACCGATGGGGAGACTTAACCCCATTAGGCGCTCTCCAGCAACAGCAGATAGCAGAACGTATGTTCCAACGCTTTCCGGAGGTATTCAAGGACCGTGCGGAAATCGATGCCCGCAGTACCAGCGTAGGACGCTGTGTGCTTTCCATGGAGAACATGCTGATGCAACTGTTACGTCTCAACCCCCGATTAAACATACACCAAGATGCCACCCACCGCGATGCCGACTTCATGAACTTCCAAGACAAACGTCTGTTTGCATTGAAGAGCAACAAGGCCTCGGCAAACCTATATAAGAAATATATGAAGCGTTATGAGAGACACGACCATCTGACACAACTGCTTTTCAACGACACGGCTTATGTCCGTCATCATGTCAATGCTCCCGACCTTGCCCTTCAACTATTAATAGTGGCTGCCATCATGCAGAATACAGAATTAAGGGAAGAAGTGTCGCTCTTTGATATTTTCACTGAGGATGAGCTCTATTACAATTGGAGAATTGGTAATGTGAGATGGTATATCGGATGGGGAGCCTGTCCTGTCAATGGCGGCGTACAACCTTATACCCAGCGCAACTTGCTGCGAAGAATCATCCAGGATGCCGACAGCTGCATCGGTCAGTCGAAAACCAAAGTACAACTGCGCTTCGGCCACGAGACTGTCTTAATGCCATTAGTATGCCTGCTTGATCTCAACGGCTATGGTGTCGCGCTGGACGATCTTGAACAACTGGAGGAGCACGGATGGATGAACTACCGCATCTTCCCTATGGGTGCCAATATACAGTTTATCTTCTACCGAAGGAATCCTACTGACCGCAATGTACTCTTCAAGGTCTTGTTGAATGAGAATGAAGCTACATTGCCCTTACCTACTGACACACCACCTTATTATAAATGGAGCGACTTCCGCGAATACTTCCTCAATAAACTTGCGAACTTCCATGAATAAATATATCCGTCCTACTTTGCTGTTAGTCGTCGCGCTCATGAGTGTGACGCCCCTTTCTGCACAGACTGCAGGTGACTATATTGAAAACAATCTTAAGTTTCCTGCCAGCAACTATAATATCTATCCAGACAACAGCCCTGTCGTATTGACCCCAGCACCTGCAGGCAAACGTCCCTTCTACATCAGCCACTATGGTCATCATGGTTCTCGCTACCTAACTAATTTCAGAGTTTACGACATGCCCTACCAGACGCTTTTGAAGGCTGATAGTCTGGGCAAGTTGACAACAAAAGGCAAGGAGATTATTCCGATTCTGAAAGATATCATTGCAGACTCAGAAGGGCGATGGGGCGACCTGTCGGGCATTGGCAAAAGGCAACAGCGCCAGATTGCCTATCGCATGATGAATAACTTCCCGGAAGTTTTTAAGGGCAAGGCGTTTGTCGATGCTCGCAGTACCATCGTGACACGTTGTGTTCTCTCTATGGGGACAGCCGTACTAAAGATGGTTTCCGAGAATCCCAAGCTGAGGGTTTCCATGAGCAACTCCTTCTACGATATGTGGTACATGAACCACCAAAACCATATTCTTCGTGACAGCATGATGACTACACAGGCAGAGCGTGCCTTCGACTCATTTACAGACAAGCGTTGGCATAACCCTCGACTGACGGCCTTGCTGTTCAACGATGCATCCTACGTTAAGGAAAGCATTGACGAGAAATGGTTCTGCTACTATCTGATGAAGACGGCACTTATTCAGAAGAACGCAAGCACGGACACTCCCAAGGGCATGCTCATCAATCTCTTTACACCTGAGGACATCTACCAGTTCGAACTTCAGGAGAATGCCTGGTGGTACGTCAACTACGGCCCTTCGATATTGAATGGCGGAAAGCGTCCTTACGTTCAGCGTTACCTGTTGCGTAAGATGATTCAGGAGGCTGACAGTATTATTAGCACCAATGAACATGGTGCTTCTCTTCGTTTCGGTCATGAGACGGTATTGCTTCCATTGGCATGTTTGTTAGACATCAATGGATTCGACTACCAGACTAACGATTTGGAGACGTTGGAACAGAAAGGATGGTGGGCCCGTCAGGCAATACCGATGGCTGGCAATATCCAGTTCATCTTCTATCGGAAGAATGCGAAAGACAAAGATGTTGTATTCAAGGTGCTGCTTAACGAACGAGAGGCGACGCTGCCCATTCAGACAGACATTGCCCCGTATTACCACTGGCGCGACTTCCGCACGTACTATATCCAGAAAATAAAGGATTACGAGCGGACCGTATCTTCCCGTTAGTTTTCTTTTGCCTTAAAGGCCAAGGCGTACATACGCATCTGCTTCACCATAGCCAACAGTCCGTTGGAGCGGGTGGGTGACAAGTGTTCCTTTAAGCCTATCTGCTCAATGAAGTAGAGATCAGCATTCAGTATCTCGTCGGGCGTATGTCCGCTGAGCACACGGATGAGCAGAGCAACAATACCCTTTACTATCAAAGCATCGCTCTCTGCCTGGAAATGAATGACATTTCTCATTTCCCCTACTTCATTTCTCGTTTCTACGAGGTCGGCCTGTAGCCACACACGACTCTGACAACCGTCAATCAGGTTGCTCTCTACCTTGTACTTCTCGTCAAGAGGCTCTTGGTCATTGCCTAAATCTATCAGCAACTGGTACTTGTCCATCCAGTCGTCAAAACCAGAGAACTCCTCAATAATCTCGTCTTGTATCTCGTTAATCGTCATATTATCTTGTTATCTCGTTATTCTGTTACTCTGTCTTTAATGATATTATGTCTTAACCCTTACTCTGTATAATCTTAAACAGCTTGTCGCTGGGACGCACCTTGTCTGGCACCTTGAAGGCTACACGCGTTCCCTGCTGGGCGGTCTGGACGGCCTGCACGTCGTCATGAATCTCGTCAACGGTGACATACATCACACCCGTTGTAGGACCAGTAATCAGCATCTTATCGCCTACGGAGAAGGTGTCAGCCTCTACGGTGAACTCAGCCACACCGAGTTTTGAGAAGTACTTGACGCCCTTGCCGATATATTGCTTGCGCTCCGTAGCATTCGAGCCGTAATTCTTGTTCCACTCTCCCAGTGTCTGCCCCTGATAGTATCCGTCCCAGAAACCGCGGTTAAAGACGGTAGCCAGGCGTTCGTCCCACTGGTCTTTCTTATCCTCTGTAAACTTATTTTCCAGCACAGCTTGTATGGCTTCTTTGTAGCACTTTACGACGGTATAGACATATTCAGGGCCGCGGGCACGCCCTTCTATCTTAAAGACACGAACACCCGATTTCATCATCCTGTCAATGAAACGGATGGTCTTCAGGTCCTTGGGCGACATGATATACTTGTTGTCTATCTCCAACTCTGTACCCGTCTCGCGATCTGTCACGATATAGCTTCGACGACATATCTGCATACAGGCTCCACGGTTGGCTGAGCGCCCCGTGTTGTCAAGACTCATGTAGCACTTTCCGCTGATGGCCATGCAGAGTGCTCCATGACAGAACATCTCGATGCGGACCAGTTCGCCCTTAGGACCGCAGATATGTTGCTCTTCTATCTGCCGGTAGATGTCAGCCACCTGATCCAGGTTCAGCTCACGCGCCAGCACCACCACATCAGCAAACTGGGCATAGAATTTCAGTGCCTCGATATTCGAGATATTCAACTGGGTAGAGAGATGCACCTCCATACCCTTCTGGCGACAATAGGTCATCACAGCAATATCACAGGCTATCACAGCCGATATCTTAGCCTCAACAGCAGCGTCAATAATCTGATGCATCAGTTCAATGTCTTCGCCATAGATAATGGTGTTGACCGTCAGATATGACTTCACATCATGTTCCGTACAGGTGGCAGCAATCTCGCGCAAATCGTCTATCGTAAAATGGTTGGCAGAATGCGAACGCATGTTCAACTGCTCCACACCAAAATAGACTGAGCCTGCCCCCGACTGCAACGCTGCAGCCAGCGACTCACGACTGCCTACAGGCGCCATTATTTCAAAGTCTTTAAGATTCATGGGTGCAAAGTTACAAATAAATGAGAAAATATTCGTATCTTTGCGGCAAAATCCAACTATTAAGAAGAAATAACTATTATGAAACAAGTACTGCTTATAACTAGTTTGCTGTTGATGGCTATCGTTACAGAAGCACAAACGGTTGATGGACGCAACTTCAACATTGACGGTTTTGCCGCTTATGCCGGAATACCTGGCACTAACCACTATCTGGCTGGAGGCACTACGGGCGGACAAGGAGGAACTGTTGTCAAGGCTGCCAACTTCTCTCAACTTCAAGCCTATCTGCAATCTACCAAGCCCTATATTGTGCTTGTCGATCATGATATTTCCACAGGCATCAAATGTTACGTTGACGACCTGAGTACTGGTAAGTTATGCGATAAGCAAGACGGTTCGGAAGGCATAGAGACAACCTATGGCGAACGTATTATGGTAGCATCCAACAAAACGCTCATCGGCATTGCTGATGAACAAGGTCACACTCCACTATTTTCTCGCATTACCTTTGTTATGCAATGTACATCGAACGTCATCATCCGCAACTGTCGGTTTACGATGAACGGCGTACCAGTATTGAAGAATGGAGAGAATAAGATTGTGGCTTGGCGGAATGGAGCACAGAAGGAGGTGGGCGACCCTGACTGCATCGGCATACAGGCTGATGCCCAAAGTGCCAAATCTGACTGGGGTGCACATGTTTGGATTGATCATTGTGAGTTTTTCAATGGCAATGCCGCAAACAAAGATCGCTATGACGGATTGGTGGACTGCAAAAACAATGTACAGTGGATTACCATCTCCTACAATTTGTTCCACAACCATGACAAGGCCTGTCTTTGGGGCAAAGGCGACAGCGATATCTATGAGGGATGTCGTACCATCTCCTGCCATCACAACTATTTTAAAGACATCGATGGTTCGCGTCTTCCCCTACAACGAGGCGGTAACGTTCACTACATGAACAACTATCAAGAGAACTGCCAGGACGGTTGGAACCTTCGCACTCAATCTGTCGGCTACGCAGACGCTTGTTATTTCAAGAACGGCAAGGCACCCATTCTTCCTGATGGTGGTGGTGAACTGAACATCAACCAAGCCCCAGACTATGGCATTATCTATGATCAATGCAAACGTGTTATCACGAATCACGAAGGCATTTCCTACGTAAATGCTCCAACCAAGTATGACAAGGAGTTTGATGCTTCGACTTATGTCAAAAGTTCATGGGTTCCAACCCAAACATGGAGTGAGTATTTTGTCAACTCTCACGACAAGGCTGCCGATGTTCCTTCCGTTTGCAACCAATACTCAGGAGCTGGGAAGATAGTCATCTGGACTGAAACCATTCCAGAGCCCAATATCAACCACTTTGCAGAAGCCGTCAGTACACAACGATCCATGGGTGATACGGCTGTCTTCGATGAGAATGGCAATAAGATAACACAGGTTGACACATCCATTCAAACCCTTCCTACCGTTAAGTCTGTGATGCCACCTTCTACTGCCTACGACATGTCGGGGCGTCGTGCCACCACTTTATTGAAAGGACACATCTACATCCAAAAAGGCAAGAAAATATTAATGAAATGAAGAAGGAACAATACCTGTTGTTTCTGGTACTGTCAACGTTTCTGCTCATGGGATGTAGCAACCGCCCTCCCAAGGAGTATATACACGATGTGCTGTTGCCTATGACACCCGTCAAGGACCAGGGCAAGACAGAACTCTGCTGGGCCTATGCCATGCTGGCGACTATAGAGACGGAGCACATCCTGCGAGGCGATTCGGTAAACCTGTCGGCACAGTATCTGGGACGCATGTTGAAAAGAAAGAACCAGCGGGCTATGGGACAAACAGCGCTGAACCTGATGACGCGCTATGGTATTGTGGGCTACGATGTTCTGCCCGATGATGCCACCCAGGAGTTGTCCACACCCAAGTGGGTCTTTATGCTGGGGGCGAAATACACCCCCTTGGAGTTTGCCCATAGCGTATGTGCCCCTGGCGAATATCTCTCCCTGACCTGCTGGCCAGACTCTCCTTATTATAAAAAGGTGGAGGTGTCTGTTCCTGACAACTGGGAGCACAACCGTCTGCTGAACATTCCATTGGATAAACTCAAGACCCACGTCGATCGTGCCCTCAAGCATCGTCATCCCGTTTGCTGGGAAAGTCGAGGACACGCGATGGCTATCGTCGGACTGGCCCACGACTCTCTAAAGCAGCGTTACTATGTCATGAAGAACTCGTGGGGCACCGACCAGCCTCATGGCGGACTGGTCTATATGCCTGCCGACAAGATGTGGCGCGACGTGATAGCCCTTTATATGACAAAAGAAGCCTACTCCAGCGAGTAGGCTTCCTTTTCACTATTCACTATTCTTTGACCAAGGTCAAAGCGACCATAGGGCGAGCGCACTAGGGCGAAGCCCGCTTCACTTATTCAGTTTCCACGTCACGCCATCCTTGGTGTCTTTCACCTCGAAACCGGCAGCAGCCAACTCGTCGCGAATCTTGTCCGAGGTAGCCCAGTCCTTGTCGGCTTTGGCCTTGGCACGGAGTTCCAACACCATGTCCATCACCTTTCCGAAAGCTTCCTCGCGGGCATCATTCGAGCCGCTCTTCTCTGCTTTCAGTCCGAGGATGTCGAAGGCGAAGAGGTGCATGGTGTCCTTCAGCTCCTGCAGGCAGTCGGCACAGATAGTTCCCTTGTGATCCACCAACTTGTTGATGGTGGTGCATGCCTCGAAGAGATGGCTGATCACCTGGGGTGTGGCAAGGTCGTCGTTCATCGCGTCATAGCACTTCTGACGGAGCTCTGTCACCACCTTCTTGGTCTCAGCGTCGCACTCGGCAGCAGCTTGTACGCGCTCCAGGTCGTTGATGGCATTGAGTAACTTCTCCAAGCCCTTCTCAGCAGCAACCAGTGCCTCGTTCGAGAAATCGACAGTACCACGATAGTGGGCACTCAGCACGAAGAAGCGGATCGTCATGGGCGAGTAAGCTTTCTCCAATAAAGGATGGTTACCCGTAAAGAACTGCTCCAGCGTGATGAAGTTGTTGTACGACTTACCCATCTTCTGACCGTTGATGGTCAGCATGTTGTTGTGCATCCAGTACTTCACGGCAGGATGTCCCATCGAGGCCTGAGCCTGTGCTATCTCACACTCATGGTGGGGGAACACCAGGTCCATACCACCTCCGTGGATGTCGAACATCTCACCCAGATACTTCCTGCCCATTGCCGTACACTCGCAGTGCCAGCCAGGGAAGCCGTCGCTCCAGGGTGAGGGCCAGCGCATGATGTGCTCAGGCTGTGCCTTCTTCCACAAGGCGAAGTCGGCCTGGTTGCGCTTCTCGCCCACTCCTGCCAACTCGCGGCTCTCGTCCTTGATGTTCTCCAGCGAGCGACCGCTCAGAATGCCATACTTGAACTTCTTGTTGTAGGCCTCGATGTCGAAGTAGATGCTTCCGTTGCTCTCGTAGGCAAAGCCGTTGTCCATAATCTGCTGTACCAGCTGTTGCTGTTCGATGATATGACCCGTAGCGTGAGGCTCGATGCTTGGGCGCAGTACGTTCAGCGCATCCATATACTGATGGTAGCGGTTGGTATAGTACTGCGCTATCTCCATCGGCTCCAACTGCTCCAGTCGGGCCTTCTTGGCTATCTTGTCCTCGCCCTCGTCGGCATCGTGCTCCAAGTGACCTACATCCGTGATGTTGCGCACGTATCTTACCTTATAACCTAAGTGCTTCAGGTAACGGAACACCAAGTCGAAGGTAATGGCAGGACGAGCGTGTCCCAGATGGGGATCGCCATAGACGGTAGGTCCGCAGACATACATTCCCACATTGGGGGCATGCAACGGCTCAAAACGCTCCTTCTGCCTTGTCAGCGTATTATAAATAACTAATTTCGATTCCACGTTTTTACTTTTTATTTTTTACTTCAATGTCAGTTTCTTGTTGTTCTCTACGACATTAGTAGGCAGGTCAATACCACGGGTGAAGAAAATTCCGTAGGACAGCGCATCGATGCCGCCGAAGTCCATCACGACCACACCGGTTTTCTTTCCGTAGTTTTGCTCAACGTATTTAGCTACCAACGGGTTGAGGTAACTGGCAGTTTCGGCATAGTTCATGTCTGCCACTTTGGAATTCTTTATCCACAGGTCAACACCATGATAGCAGGACTCGTGGTTGAAGAACCATGTATTATCCGTTGATGCGGCAGCTTTCTCAAAGGCCTTTTTTATGAGACCAAATTTACGGTCAATAAAAGTATAGATCAGCTCGTTGCCATTGCTGTCAAACTCATCCTGCACATAGAGCGGCGCTTTCTTCGTGTGGTCGTTCATGAAGATGAGTTCACTCGTCTCGCCCCAACCAGTAGCCCTGATGTCCAGGTTATACTTGTTGTCGCTATATCGCTGAATGAGTATCATCTTACCCTTACACTGACTGAGCCGCATGTCGGGAGTGGGATTGGTGACTACAAGTCCCTGTTTCCGGTACTCCTCTATCTTGTCATAGACCATCTTGTATTGAGCCTCATCTACGCTCTCCTCGAATTTCAGGATGATGATGGCTGTTTCACCCTTGTGTGCACGCAGCAGTTGGGCGAAGCTCTCCATACCTTCGTTGAATGTGATGCCCAGATAGAACGGACCATGACAGATACCGAGCTCTTTGCCATGTTTTCCTAACCGCACGTCAAAGCTCCTGATGCCGGCATCCCACTGAGAGGGGATATTAAGGAATTGGGTCTTCACTTTCCTGTTCATGGTCGGAATTAGGGAGTACCAGGAACTGCTGAACGTAAAGGTGTCATGGGTTCCTGGGATAGACATCTCGCAGATCTTCGGATCCTTGCCATTATAAATACTACCCATCCAGTCGGACATGCCTGAGGCATACATGGCATTCTTGCCCTGGATCTTCCTGATAATCATTCTGACCGGTTGAGCAACGGTCTTTACGGTGTTTAATACAAATCTGCCAATATTAATCACCCGCTGAGTTATCCAGCTCCCCAGACCTCTCCTGGCGATGCCCGCAGGCTCTTCGTATCCGTATTCTGCAAGTTGCTCCTGAGTCAGCGAATGGTAGTAGGCATAGGCATAGTCGAGGTCGGATATCCAGATTTTTATCGCTTCGTCATCTGCCGTCTGAATAAACAGCAGGGTATCCTTCTGCTCTTCAGCCTCCTGTCTGACGGTCACCTCTATACCATTGATGGGGTAGCCCACTTCCCAGCAGTCTTTGATGTTCAGCACGGGCTTCCACGTACCTTTCACCACCGATTCTTCATAGCAGCTGACTTCATCCTTGGCAATGTTGTTACCATCTTCAACCATCATGTACATCTCGATGTCGCCATCGTCCTGGATGTCGTAGATGACATAACTGGCAGAAAGTTCCGTCTGATTCTCGTCGAAGTCTGTCCAGATGCCCGTTACCTGGCTGACAAACTGTTTCTCTTCTGCCGTCCAGCTGTCCTGTGGGGTGGGAGCGCCGCTGTTATTGTCTTCTTTTGAACATGCCGCAAACAAGACCACCCAACATGCCAGGCTCAGAATGTTTAACAGGTTTTTGTGTACACTCATCTCTTACTCGTTTACTGTTTAACGTTTTCGCTTTTTCATTTCACGTACTCCGCAAAGTCCGTGAGCTTCATGTCACCCTTGCGAGCCAGCGTGTCGTGCATGGCGAAGGCGGCAGGCAGGTTATGACGGGTCTGACCCATCTTGGCAATCTTCAGGTAGTCCCACAACAGTTGCTTGTAGTCAGGATGTGCACAGTTCTCGATAATGCACTCTGCACGCTGGATGGGACCCTTGCCACGCAAGTCGGCAATACCCTGCTCCGTCACGATGATGTTCACGTCGTGCTCTGAAGAGTCCTGATGACTTACGAAAGGTACGATAGAGCTGATGACGCCACCCTTTGCCACCGAAGGACAAGTAAAGATAGAGAGGTAGGCGTTGCGGATGAAGTCACCCGAACCACCGATACCGTTCATCATCTTCACACCGCTGATGTGGGTAGAGTTCACGTTGCCATAGAGGTCGGCCTCGATAGCGGTATTGATGGCGATGACACCTAAGCGGCGGATAATCTCAGGTGAGTTAGAGATCTCGCTCTGGCGCAGTGTCAGGTGGTTCTTGAAGTAGTCCATATTATCATAGACCTGCAGCAGACACTCGTTCGATACGGTGAGCGAGCAGGCGGAGGCATCTTTCACACGACCGTTCAGCATCATGGCTACCACGCTGTCCTGCAGCACTTCGGTATAGATGTTGAAGTCGGGCACATGCTTGTCCTGACCCAGCGCGCCAAGGATGGCATTGGCCGTTGAGCCCACACCACTCTGCAGGGGCAGGAACTCCTTGGGGATGCGTCCCTTGTGCATTTCTTCCACCAGGAACTCAGCTGTCAGGAAACCGATCTTGTCGGTTACGGGGTCGCTGTCCTTGAAGGCACGGGCCTCGTCGGGAATGTTACACTCTACGACACCCACTACTTTCTCCTTGGGGATAGATACGAAAGACTGACCAATGCGGTCGCCTACATGCTCAATGGGAATAGCCTTGCGGTAAGGAGGATCCAGCGGCTCATAGACGTCGTGGATGTACTTGGCGTTGGGGTTATGGAACGAGTTCAGCTCCAAAATCACGTGCTTAGCCAGACGGGCAGCCGTAGGCGAGATACCACCGGCAGCAGTCAGATACACATGATAGTCGTTGCCCACCTCTTCGATGTCGCACACCTCCAGGACAGCCCAGTCTAACGGACCGTAGAAGCCATAGCGCAGCTCCTGTGCCATGTGGCTCAGGTGCAGGTCGTTGTAGGGTATCTCACCAGCATTTACATGCTTGCGGAAATCGGGATTGGTGGTGTAAGGGGCACGGTAGAGAATAGCCTGTGCATTAGCCAGGTCACCGTCGGTGCTCTGACCGGTAGAGGCACCTGTGAAGATAGCCACCTTAAACTCGCGACCGGCCTCATGCTCGGCAATGGCAAGCTTGGCCAGTTCCTTTGTTGTTGCCTTGGCTACACCAGCGGGTGTAAAGCCACTCATGGCGATGTGCTCACCATTCTTAATCAGTGCTGCAGCCTCGGCAGCAGTCATACGTGTATAAGCCATTTCTATTTACTATTTGACAATTTATTATTTGACAATTTGACGATTTACGAATTACTATTTGGAAATTTTGCCTGCAAAATTACTACTTTTCAAGCAAACCACCAAATAAACCAAGATTATTCTCACCTCTATACGTACTCCATCAGCACATCCCACACGGCGATGATGTGGCATAGCGAGCCCAGCAAGACGAAGAAGTGGAAGACGCTGTGCATATATTTCTTCTTGTGGAATGTGTAGAAGACGGCTCCCGTGATGTAGGCTACACCTTCGGCGATAAGCCACACTACGGCAGCAGTAGATACAGTGGCCATCAGCGGCTTGAAGGCTATCAGCACGCTGAGGCCCATGCCTACGAAACAAAACGTCTCGACATTGGAGTGTTCTTTCAGCCTGATGAAACTGATGATGGTACCCGCAAGGGCACAAAGCCATACGAACAGAAAGAGTGACCAGCCCCAGTTAAAGGAAAAGGGTAAAGTGAAAAGTGAGAAATGGGTTGCCGCATTGCGCAGGGCTACCAGCGTCAATGGGGAGTAGGAGCCGGCTATATGCCAATAGATGGCAGCATGATCCCAACGGCGCAATCGCTCTTTCCACTTCGAACGACGTGGCAGTGCGTGATAGACAGTAGAGGCAATGTAGGAGCCCAACATGCCAAACAGGTAGAGGCACACACCCAGTCGGGCCCAAGGATTGTCACCCTTGAACGACATCCAAAGGAACACGATGCCAAAAGCCACACCCATCACAATGCCTCCGGCGTGTGACCAAGAGTTCCACAACTCTTCCTTATGCGTGTACCTTATTGCCATTCAGAGCGAGGTGAAGCTCAGAAGCTTTGCAGCCACGAACGGAGTTCGAGCATGAGTTCGAGGTGATTGGCAAAAGACTGACGGATGCCAAAACCGTGTCCACCAGTAGGATAGATGTGCAGCGAAGTGGGCACCTTATGATTGCAAAGTGCCTCATAGTAGCTGATGCTGTTAGCTGGTGGCACGGAACGATCATCATGAGCCAATGCAATGAAAGCACGTGGGGTGTTCTTGCCAACATGCTGGTCGTTAGAATATTCGTTGATTAACTTACGCTTGGGCTTCTCGCCTAACAGATTGTCACGAGAGCCATTATGCGTAATGCCCTGCTCCATGGAGATGACAGGATAGAAAAGAATCTGGAAATTAGGGGCATTCTTTCCTTTGGAATGGGTAGCTACGGTTGAAGCCAGATGCCCACCGGCAGAGAAACCCATGATGCCTACATCGTTTGTATCGATATTCCACTCTGTGGCATGACTGCGCACCAGACGGATAGCCTGTTCGGCATCTTCCTGCGGAACGGTATAATTGCCGTGAGGCATGCGGTACTTGACTACGATGAGGGCAATGCCCTGACCGTTGAAGAAGGGAGCCCAGTCGTGACCTTCATGTTGCATAGCCAGATGCTGGTAGCCTCCACCAGGACAGCAAACTACGGCTCTTCCCGTAGCCTTCTTTGCATCAGGCAGATAGACCCATACCTTTGCCTGGTCTTCTGGATCTCCATTATTAGTACGTGGGCCGTCGGGCCAGAGGTTGATTTCTTGTGCTTTCTGAGCAGAAGCCACTGCTGACACTAACATCAGCATGAGAAAAAAGAGTTGTTTCATAAAAAAATCATCTGTTTCTTGCTTGCAAAGGTACGAAAAAAATGTGTTGTGGCAACATCTATAGGAGGGGCGAAACGTTAAGAAAACAAAAAATGTTATATATAAATAAGGTGTAACCAAATCTTTTACCTACTTTTGCAGCCCGAAATGAAATAAAACAATATCGAGATATGCAAAAGAACTTAGTAATAGTAGAGTCACCAGCCAAGGCGAAGACCATTGAGAAATTCCTGGGAGACGACTTTAAGGTCATGTCGAGCTACGGTCATATCCGTGACCTGAAAAAGAAAGAGATGAGTATCGACATAGATACGCTGGAACCCGTTTATGAGATACCTGAGGAGAAGATCAAGCTAGTGAAGGACTTGAAAAGTAACGCTGAGAAGGCAGAGAAAGTCTGGCTCGCATCCGATGAGGACCGCGAGGGAGAAGCCATCTCTTGGCACCTTTGCGAAGTATTGGGCTTGGACGGAAATAAGACCAACCGTATCGTGTTCCACGAAATTACCAAACCTGCTATTCTGAAAGCTATTGAAACCCCACGTCATCTGGACATGAACCTGGTGAATGCCCAGCAGGCCCGTCGTGTACTGGACCGTCTGGTGGGTTTCAAACTCTCACCCGTACTGTGGCGTAAGGTGAAGCCAGCCCTCTCGGCAGGTCGTGTGCAGAGCGTAGCAGTAAGACTCATCGTAGAACGCGAGCGTGAGATACAGGATTTTAACAGCGAGCCTTATTACAGCATTGCCGGTATCTTCGCCATCAACAATCCTGACGGTTCGCAGACAGAGGTGAAAGCTACCCTGGCCCAGCGTATGAAGACGCATGAGGAAGTGGAAGAGTTCTTGAAGCAATGCATTGACGCTACGTTCACCGTAGATGCAGTAAGCAAGAAGCCCATGAAGCGTACCCCTGCTCCTCCATTCACCACATCAACCCTGCAACAGGAAGCTGCCCGCAAACTGGGCTTCACTGTCAGCCAGACCATGATGGTGGCTCAGCATCTGTACGAACACGGACAGATAACCTATATGCGTACAGACTCTGTAAATCTCTCAGGACTGTGTATCAGTGCCAGCAAGGAAGAGATTACCAAACTCTACGGCGAGGAATACAGCAAGGTACGCCAGTATCACACCAGCTCGAAGGGTGCTCAGGAGGCTCACGAGGCTATCCGTCCCACCTATATGGACCGTTCGGAAATAGAGGGTACTGCCCAGGAACGTAAACTCTACGAATTGATTTGGAAACGTACGATAGCCAGCCAGATGGCTGATGCCCAGATAGAGAAGACTACCGTGAACATTAGTATCAGCGGTAGCAAGGAGCAGTTTGTTGCCCAAGGCGAGGTCGTAAAATTTGACGGATTCATCAAGGTTTACCGAGAGTCCATAGACGACGAGGAGCAGGAAGAAGAAAGCCACATGCTGCCTCCATTGAAGAAGGGCATGATGCTGGACCGTCGCGAGATTCAGGCTACTGAGCGTTTCAGCCAAGGTCCACAGCGCTACACGGAAGCATCGCTTGTACACAAGCTGGAGGAGCTGGGCATTGGACGTCCTTCAACCTATGCGCCAACCATTTCGACTATCCAACAGCGTGAGTATGTACACAAAGGCGACAAGAAGGGTGAACAGCGCACCTATACCATCGACACGTTGAAAGGAAAGCAAATCAAGCAGAGCCTACGCAAGGAGATGGCTGGTTCTGACAAGGGTAAGTTGCTGCCAACTGATATCGGTATCGTGGTTAACGATTTCCTGATGCAGTATTTCCCCACGATTATGGACTACAACTTCACCGCTAAGGTGGAGCAGGACTTCGATAAGATTGCAGAGGGCAATGAGCAGTGGACAAGCATGATGAAGTCGTTCTACAAGAAATTCGAGCCTATTGTTGAAAAAACCCTCAATGCCCGCCAGGAGCGTAAAGCCGGTGAGCGCCAGTTGGGTATAGACCCCAAGAGCGGCAAGCCCGTATTCGTGAAGATTGGCCGCTTTGGACCTGTCGTTCAGATTGGTTCTGCCGACGATAAGGAGAAGCCCCAGTTTGCCCAAATGCCAAACGAGAAGAGTATGGAGAACATTACGCTGGAGGAAGCTCTGGAACTGTTCAAATTACCCAGAACGGTAGGTGAGTTCGAAGGCAGTCCCATTATCATCGGTGCTGGCCGTTTCGGTCCCTATATCCTGCATCAGAAGAAATACACCTCTATGCCGAAGGGTGCCGATCCGATGGCTATCACGCTGGAAGAGGCTATCGAACTGATTAACGAAAAGCGCCAGCAGGATACGAAGAAGCACCTGAAGATGTTCCCTGAGGACATGAAGTTGGAGATACTCGATGGTCGCTACGGTCCTTATATTGTCTATGACGGCAAGAACTATCGTATGCCAAAGGCCATGCACGCAAAAGCCGCTGAGCTGACCTACGAAGAGTGCATGAAGATTGTTAATACACCTACCAAGAAATAATGAGAAGAATCATCCTCATTGGCTATATGGGGTCGGGAAAGACAACCATTGGCAAAGCGCTCTCAAAAGAGACGGGCATGATGTTCTACGACCTGGACTGGTATATTGAAACCCGCATGCGTAAGACGGTGCCCCAAATCTTTGCCGAGAGAGGCGAAGAGGCTTTCCGCAAGATGGAATATAACATGCTGCACGAGGTGGCTGAGTTCGAGGATGTCATCATCAGCTGCGGCGGTGGCACACCCTGTTTCTTTGACAACATGGAATACCTGAACCAACAAGGTGATGTGGTGTACCTGAATGCCAGCCCTGACGTGCTGTACAAGCACCTGCTGATGGCTAAGGGCGAACGTCCGCTGTTGAAAGGGAAAAGTCCGGAAGAGCTGATAGAATACATCACTACCCACTTGAAAGAGCGTGAGCCGTTTTACAGCAAAGCCAAATATTCGCTGGATGTGAACCTAATGGACAACTACGACAAAATCAACATATCTGTACAAAAAATACGTGAACTGCTGAAACTATGAAGAAATGGACGATTGAGGACTCCAAGGAGCTCTACAACATCAACGGCTGGGGCACCAGCTACTTCGGAATCAACGACGAAGGCAACGTCTTTGTGACACCCTGTAAAGATGGCACACAGGTTGACCTGCGCGAGGTGATGGACGAGTTGGCACTGCGTGATGTGCAGTCGCCCGTACTGCTGCGTTTCCCCGATATTCTCGACAACCGGATTGAGAAGACGTGGAGTTGTTTCAAGAAAGCTGCCGAAGAGTATGAGTATAAGGCTGAGAACTATGTGGTATTCCCCATCAAGGTGAACCAGATGCAGCCCGTAGTCGAGGAGATTATCTCACACGGACGGAAGTTCAATCTGGGCATTGAGGCTGGTTCAAAGCCTGAGCTGCATGCCGTGATAGCCGTTCAGTGCCAGAGCGACTCCATCATCATCTGTAATGGCTACAAGGACCAGTCGTACATTGAACTGGCCCTGCTGGCTCAGAAGATGGGCAAGCGCATCTTCATTGTGGTAGAGAAATTGAACGAACTGGAAATCATCGCCAAGGAAGCCAAGAAACTGGGTGTAAGACCGAACATCGGCATTCGCATCAAACTGGCCAGCAGCGGTGCCGGTAAATGGGAAGAGAGCGGTGGCGATGCCAGCAAGTTCGGATTGACCAGTGCTGAACTGCTGGATGCTCTTGACATGCTTGACAAAAAGGACATGCGCGACTGTCTGCGCCTGATCCATTTCCATATCGGAAGCCAGATTACCAAGATTCGCCGCATCCAGACAGCCCTTCGCGAGGCTTCGCAGTTCTATGTGCAACTGCACAAGATGGGCTATAACGTTGACTTTGTTGACTGCGGTGGCGGACTAGGTGTTGACTATGACGGCACACGTTCCCCATCGAGTGAGAGCAGCGTCAACTACTCCATCCAAGAGTATGTAAACGACTGTATCTATACCTTCGTAGATGCTGCCAACCGTAACGACATCCCCCACCCCAACTTGATTACGGAAAGCGGACGTTCACTGGCTGCCCACCATTCTGTCTTGGTGATTGACGTGCTGGAAACAGCCTCACTGCCAGAGATGCCGGAGGAGTTTGAGCCTGACGAGAACTCACACCAGTTGGTAAAAGACCTCTACGAGATTTGGGACAACCTCACGCCACGCAATGTGCTGGAAGACTGGCACGATGCAGAACAGATTCGCGAAGAGGTGCTCGACCTGTTTGCTCACGGCATTGTAGATTTGAAGACACGAGCAGAAGTGGAAGCCATGTACTGGAGTGTCTGCCACGAGATTCATGCACTGGCAAAGAACCTGAAGCATGTTCCTGAGGAATTGATGAACATCGACAAACTGCTGGCAGACAAGTATTTCTGTAACTTCTCATTGTTCCAGTCGCTACCCGACTCATGGGCCATTGATCAGGTGTTCCCCATTATGCCGATTCAGCGACTTAACGAGCGTCCTACTCGTAATGCCACCATTCAGGACATCACGTGCGACTCTGACGGTAAGATAGCTAACTTTGCCACCAATCGCCATAACTCCCACTCGCTGCCTGTCCATGCTCTGAAAAAGAACGAGAACTACTATCTAGGCGTATTTCTCGTAGGTGCCTACCAGGAAATCTTAGGTGATATGCACAACTTGTTTGGCGATACCACCGCTGTACATATCTCTGTGAAAGACGGAGGCTATCACATCGACCAGATATTCGATGGTGAGACCGTTGAAGAGGTATTGGAATATGTGCAGTACAATCCCAAGAAGCTAGTTCGCCAGCTGGAAATCTGGGTGGCCAAGAGCGTCAAGCAAGGCAAGATTACGCTTGAAGAGGGCAAGGAGTTCCTCTCCAACTATCGCAGCGGACTGTATGGTTACACTTATCTGGAATAATCTAGTCTATCTAGTATTACTAATATGAAGGAGAAACTGACAATCGTAAAAGTGGGAGGAGCTGTGGTTGAGGACGAACTACAGCTCTCTCAGTTATTAAAAGACTTCTCGGCTATTGAGGGTCGTAAAATACTGGTACATGGTGGCGGAAGAAAGGCTACCAAGATGGCAGAACGTCTGGGTATCGAGACCAAGATGGTGGACGGCAGGCGCATCACGGATGCCGACATGCTGGAAGTGGTGACGATGGTTTATGGCGGACTGGTCAACAAGAACCTGGTAGCCCGACTGCAAGCCAACGGCGTGAATGCCCTGGGGCTGACGGGTGCTGACGCCAATGCTATTCGCAGTCACAAGCGACCGTTGAAGAATGGCGTGGACTATGGCTTTGTGGGAGATGTTGACCAAGCCAATGGCGAGATGCTGGGCGGACTGATAGAGGCTGGCATCACACCCGTAATGGCTCCGCTGACACATGATGGCGAAGGGCACATCCTGAACACGAATGCAGACACCATCGCCTCAGAAACAGCCAAGGCACTGGCTGATTTGTACGACGTGACTCTTATCTTCTCGTTTGAGAAAAAAGGGGTGCTCAGCAACCCTGATGACGACGATAGCGTGATAGCTACCATCAATCATGCTGACTTTGCTCGTTACAAGGCCGACGGTACCATCAGCGGTGGCATGCTGCCCAAGATAGAGAACGCACTCAATGCCGTAGATGCAGGTGTTTCGAAAGTAATCATCACCTTAGCAACAGCCATTGACGGCAAGCATGGAACCACTATAATAAGTGAAGAGTGAAGAATGAAGAGTGAAGAGTAATGGTTGAGAGTTTCCAGACACGAGTCTTGCCACTGAAAGATATCGTCTTCCGATTGGCATTCCGCATCACGCAGAATCAAGCTGATGCAGAAGACGTCGTGCAGGAAACCATGATGAGGGTGTGGAACCGCCGCAACGAGTGGGAACAGATAGAGTCTATGGAAGCATTCTGTCTGACTATCTGCCGTAACCTCGCACTTGACAAATTGCGCAGAATGGACAATAAGGTTCAATCGCTTGATAACAGCATTGACCCTACGGATAATAGCCATTCAGCCAATCCAGAGCAGCAGGCAGTGATGCACGATCGCATCCAATTAGTGCGACAACTCATCAATCAATTACCTGAGAAACAACGTAGTTGCATGCAACTGCGAGACATTGAGGGTAAGAGCTATCGCGACATAGCCACCATCCTCGGCATCACGGAACAACAGGTAAAGGTAAACATCTTCCGTGCCCGTCAAACCGTCAAAGAGTGCTACCTTAAAATAGATAAAATGAAAAAATGAGAGATTTTTTTAGACTTTCTTGTAACTTTTCCTCGTAACAGACGTCATTGAATATAGAGAACCAAATTAAGGACATGGATTACAAGTACATCGAACAGCTCATGGAGCGTTATTGGAACGCTGAAACCTCTATGGAAGAGGAAAGTATCCTACGCAGCTTCTTCACTCAGGAGAACATCCCTGCTGAGATGGAGCAGTGGAGGCCGCTCTTCGTGGCTGATAGCCAGGAGCCCAGACTGAACGACGACTTTGATGCCCGTATTTTGTCGATGATTGGCGAAGAGGCCCAGCCCGTAAAGGCTAAGGAAGTGAAGTTGACGCAGCGCCTAGTGCCGCTGTTCAAGGCTGCCGCCGTGGTAGCTATCATCCTGACGCTGGGTGGTGCTTTGCAAGCTCCCTGGGACGCCAATTGGAACTCTCCTGTCAACGACTACACCAGTTTCCAGATTGACACTGTTGATGTCGGGACACCCGTACAGGCAGAGAACATCATCGACAAATCGGCTGACAGCACTAACGTGTTGCTGCCAGGACAGCCGAAAAACTGAAACGCAAATTTCTATGCTTTCTCTATATTTTATCAAATCATGTTTAGTTAAAACACCTATGAAGCTGTGAAGCTTCTAATAAGAGCAAAAAGCTCACTTTGACCAGGCGGTCAAAGAATTCTCTCAAATTTTTCATAACATACTAACGGTGAACAGGCTGCTATCTGATGAGTCAGAAGCAGCCTGTTCGATATTCATACACTTTCCTATGCCCTACGCATCCAGCAGTGCAGCTGATAAAGCGCCGGCAGTACGATAAGCAGCGAGAACCCCAAGGCCATATAGACATTTGTAGAGGTCTTGAAAATCTCTATCAGTGTGATATCCGGATTAGGATAGATGTTATAGATGACATAGGCTGCAGAATTGTTTGCCCAGTGGTAAGCCATGCCCGGCAGTATAGACCCTGTACGCCAGTACATCCAGCCCAACAGCAGTCCTATCAGCAAGGCATGGGGCATCTGTGCTGGGTTCAGATGACCTACGGAGAATATCACAGCGGAAAGGACTATCGCTATCCACGGCCGATACTTGGTGAGCAGCGACTTCAGGATGGCTCCACGGAACACTACTTCCTCGGCAAAAGGTGCCATCAGTCCTATGGCGATATAGCCCCAGCGGTTAGACAGAACCATATCGAACTCCTGTTCAACTAAATTGGGAAGTTCGGGCATCTGCTCCATGATCCATGCCGACGGCACTACCAAGCCGAGAGCCGCTATGACGCTCCAAAACAAGACCGACCAAGAACGTGTGCGAATCCACGTTGGAGACACTTCAGCCCAACGGGCAGTCAGGAAAAGGACAATAGCCAATATGCTGAACACCACCGTGGTGGTTATCATGCTGGCTGCCGTGATGTCTGCCGAGCCTGTTACCAGTTTCCATATACCTGGTACGATAAGGCCCACTGCAGCTTGTATGCCCAAGAATATAATAAGGTAGATAATCGCTTTCTTCATATCATTTATTTTCTAATCTTCATTCATTGGGTGTCTCATCTTCATATCTTCCTGCTTTCGTATCGTTGTTAAGCAGTTCCTCCACTTGTCTGGCATCCGCCTCCAACTGCCGTACCAGTGCCCTTTCGCTGTCGAAACGCTGTTCGTTGCGCAGCCGTTCTATGAAGTGAACGGTCAGATGGTGTCCGTAAAGATTCTCATTCAGATGGAGCACATGAACTTCCAGCGTAGTATGCTGTCCCTCGAAGGTTGGGCGATGTCCGATGTTCATCATCGCCGCATAGAGTGCAGGCTGATGGTCAAGGGCCACCCGTACGGCATAGACTCCCGAGGCAGGTATCAGCTGCTGTCTGTCTTCAGGCACCAGATTGGCTGTCGGAAAACCCAGTCGGGTACCGATGTGCTCGCCGTGTTCTACACGTCCCTCCAACAGATAAGGGTGTCCCAACATGTGGGCAGCCTCAGCCACCCTACCCTCTTTCAGCTGCTGTCGGATAAGCGACGAACAGACGGTGCCATGAGCAGATAGCTGTATGACGTCGATGCCCAGTTCACGACCGTAGCGGACATAATCGTCAAAGCCCTCGGAACGTCCGCGCCCGAAGCGGTTGTCATAGCCTATCAGTAACACCCGCACGTCCAGTCGTTCCTTCAGCACCTGCTTCATAAACTCGCGTGCGGTCATCTGCCTAAGTTCCTCGGTAAATGCCAGCACCTCCGTACGGTCAATGCCCATTTGCTGCAGCAGCGAGAGTTTCTCGTCGAGGGTGGTGAGCAGGGCCTCTTTTCGCAGCGTATGGTCAAAAGTGATAGCCATCGACTGCAAGCCACGCTCATGAGCGGTCTGCATCACTTGTTGCAGCACATACTGATGACCCAGATGCACCCCGTCAAACATGCCTATGGTGGCTACATAACCCGTCTTCATCATACACGCTTACCGCCTCTATACAACTCACCCACCAGCATCACTGGCGAGGTCAACAAAAACATGTACAACCAGCACTCCAGCGATAGCGGTACGGTGCGGAACATCTGTCCTCCAAAGGTCACTATGAGCCATTGACCTGCCAACACGAGGCCCAGGACTATCAGGAAGCCCTTGCACTTCCACAGTTTATGGAAGGCAGAATGACTGGAGCCCAGCATCCGGGCGTTGAACAAGTTCCACCACTGCAACAGTACAAAGACGGTAAAGAACACCGTTTGTGCCTCGTCGGGAGTCAGTCCGTACTGGATGGCTAAGAAGATGGGATGCACCTCCATCAACCAACAGCCAATGCCCAGTAGCAGGAAGAAGGTGATGCCGATAAAGGCGATGCCCCGCTTCATGCCCCGATTGATGATAAAGGCATCCTGACGCCGTGGTTTCTGCTTCATCACTTCCCTGCTGGGAGGCAATGAGGCCAAGGCCATAGCCGCGAAGGTGTCCATAATCAGGTTGATCCACAGTATCTGGGTGATGGTCAGCGGCAATTCCGTACCTATGAAGGCACCAAATAGCACCAACAGCAGGGCTGCCACATTCACGATGAGCTGGAAGAAGATAAAGCGCTGGATGTTCTTGTAGAGCGAGCGGCCCCACATGACAGCCTGCACGATGGAGCCAAACGAGTCGTCTAGCAGCGTGATGTCGCTGGCTTGCTTGGCAACACTGGTACCCGACCCTAATGACAATCCTACGTGAGCACGATTCAAGGCAGGCGCATCGTTGGTACCGTCGCCCGTCACAGCCACCACCTCGCCTCGCTGTTGCAGCAGGGCTACCAGTCGCTGTTTGTCCATCGGACGAGCTCTCGACATCACTTTCAGCTCGCCAATCACCTCCAAGGCCTCTTCGTCACTCAACGAGGCAAACTCGGCACCGGTCATCGTTCTGGTCTTGTCCATTTCAGGTTCCTCGGACTCCTCCGAATCGTCTTTTTTCTTGTAGAACTCAGGAACTTTTACAACTCCCGCCTGTATTCCTATTTCCCATGCCGTTGCTGCCGTGTCGCCCGTCACTATCTTCACATCGATGCCTGCCTGGCGGCACTGGCTGATAGCCTCGGGTACATCTTCGCGCAGAGGGTCGCTGATAGCCACGATAGCCATCAGTTTATTGTTGGCGGCAATAGCGAGCGTGCGCATGGCATGCTGCTGCCACTCGTACAGCTGTTGCTTCACCTGCAGCCGCATGTCGCGCTTCAAGCCGCACATGTGTATCACTATTTCGGGCGCACCTTTGATATAGGTCGTATCACCCACCGTGGTGGTCATGTATTTCCGCTCGGTAGAGAATGGTTCGCGCGCCGTAATGGGTGTCTCATCGCGCAGCTGCTGATAGTCCACCCCTTGCTGTTGCAACCAGCGCAGCAGGGCCTGCTCCGTAGGATTGCCCACATCGTGTGTTGCCGTGGTGTTCAACGCAATAGCTTTGTAGAGGTCTTCCATTCCCCAACGCTCGTCTTCCATTACACATCTCACATCGCTCACCGTCATGCGGTTCTCCGTCAGTGTGCCCGTCTTGTCGGTACAAATCACCGTCACGGCACCCATCGTCTCCGATGCCTGCAACTTACGCACAAGGTTGTTCGACTTCAGCATTCTGCGCATGTTCAGCGCCAGGGCCAGCGTGACAGCCATCGGAAGACCCTCGGGGACAGCCATGACAATCAGCGTGACAGCCATCATGAAGTAGCGCAGCGTAACGTTCAGCATACCCAGATAATCGTCTGTATGCCACAACTCGTTGGTTATGATATCGTGACCGAGGAATATCAGGAAACTGAGCACCGACAGCAGACCGCCTACCTTGCTGATCACCTTGGCCAGTTTGTCCAACTGTATGTTCAGCGGTGTCTTCACACCCGTCAACTCAGCAGCCTGCCGTGCCACATGTCCTATCTCCGTGCTGTCGCCTACGGCCGTCACCACGAAACATCCCGAACCACCAAGCACCATAGACGAACGTAGCAGCACGTTTATCGGATAAGCGCCCATGTCTGCGCCGTCATTTCTCATTTCTCCTTTGACTTCCCCTTCGGCCGTCGACCGTTGGTTCTCAATGCTCATTTTGACAGTCATGGGCTCACCTGTCAGACTCGATTCATCGACCTGCAAGTCGGTAGCCTCCAGCAGGCGTCCGTCAGCAGGCACCTCGTCGCCTGTTTCCACCAGCACGACATCGTCTACCACCACGTCGCGACGAGGAATCTCCATAATCCTCCCCTCGCGAACCACCTTCACGGGCTGTTCTTCACCCAACTGGGTCAACACATCGAACTTTCGAGCGGCATCGCGCTCAAAATAGAAGCCTACCGTCGTAGCCAGTATCACGGCGGCAATAATGCCGATGGTTTCTACAAAGTCGCCCTTCACAAAAGCCAGGACAAGCGACGCTACGGCAGCCACCAAGAGGATGCGCACCATAGGGTCTTCATATTTCTCCAGATACAACTTCCACATCGAAGGCCTGCGCGGTGGTGTCAGCACATTCTCGCCGTGCCTCGCCCTGCTCGCCTCCACCTCGATAGCGGTAAGTCCTTGTTTCTTTTCTTTCATAATGAGTGCAAAATTACAAAAAAAAGGAAAAAATGAGGGCACAGAAGCAAATTTTTCACTTTTCACTCTTCACTTTTCACTTTTTTTCGTATCTTTGCACCCGCAAATCGCATTTGCACCGGACTTGTAGCTCAGTTGGTTAGAGCAACAGACTCATAATCTGGAGGTCCCAGGTTCAAGCCCTGGCTGGTCCACACAGGAAATCAGCAACTTACGAGAAATCGAAGGTTGCTGATTTCTCTTTTTGCGAACAAATTGCGAACAAAATACATGATCTCATTTTACTGTGCTTCACCGATGTATTGCCAGACATGTGGATAGAACATATTGTTTCTAACAGGACATTGTGTCCCCTTCTCAGCAGGTTTATTTGGTGACTTCACTACTAATTGACAATATATACATTGCCAATACTTTAAACTGGGAACATCAAAATCTCCCATATTGGGATTATCCACTTGTTCTTCTTTTATAATTTTACCATCATAATCATAATAGACTCTCACATAAGATTCCACATTGGCTAATTGATAACCAGAAATAGTGCTGTCCTTAGGATTAATGATAACATCGTTATGAAATGTTCCTGCGAACTTTGTCACATCAATAAACTTCTGTGTCTTCAAATTGTATAGTTGGAACTTCGTATTCATCCATGTATCTGCAAAGGAAAGAAAAGCGATGTTTTCCTTTCCGACATATATACCATATACGCTTTCATCTTCTTCGAGTTGTGGTTTAATAACAATGTCGCCATTGTCATCAAAGCTATGCCTGTATAGATCATCGCCGCGCATTATATACACATTGTGATCAATGTCATTAATCTGTTCTAATAATACTTTGACCGTATCTGGTAGCGCACGTTCATATTCAGTTGCCAACTTCTGATAATCTTTCTTGCATGCTACAAATGACATTATCACAAGACACGCAAATATTAGTTTGGTCGTTTTCATAATTATGCAAGTTTTGATTTGTAATACTGCTTCTTCCTATTTTTTCTTCCATTTAGAACGTTTTCAAAGTGTTCTACTTCTTGTTCTGGTGTAAATCCCCAAAAGGTAATTTCCCATAAACAATGAGCGCAGAGTGCTGCATCAGAAAGGTGTACTTCCTTGTCAACTATCAATTCTCTGGCAATACATTCCTCCCATTCTCCATCATGCAGATTGGTGACAGTAATAAAAGGAACCTCGTAAGAAGGATCGCTCCAGCAGATCTTTACAGTCTTACCGTCAGGCTTTGCTTCCATTCTTCTGATAAGATTGAAAGAATACTCAAAAGACCTCAAAGCCTCTTTACAACGTTCATCTATGCTGATGAGTTGGGGTACAAGGCTCTTGAATTCATTGTTCATTACTAATTCTTTAAATGTCATAGCTAGTCAATAATTAAATGTTTGTACTGATTATATAATGCTTTGTGATTTTCTTCAATTTGTTTCCTGAATTCTTCCAGGCAGGGAAGGACAGGACTTTTGCGATTACCGATTTCTTTGAACACTTTTTTTCTAACGTTGTTCAAACGACCAATAGTAATAACAGCACTAAGGGCATCATACCTGTTATTTAGATAATCATTAATCTGGTCCTCAATCTTGTCTGTAATAACTTCTATTCCATAAAATCCCAGAACTGCTTCTTGTCTGTCAACTGTTGCATTTATGCCGTTACATATCTTTTTCATTGTTGTAATTTTGATTTATTTCTATTGTTATTTTTGACTTAAACTTCCTTACATGCATCAGGTCAAATATGGTTAAATGCATGTGTGAGGCCCAATCATGTGCTGCATGCACCATAATCATGTTCGGTATTTCTACATCAAACAGTCCAACAATATCAAAGTTCCAGTTGTCAGGCTCTTCGTTTATATAAAGGAATCTGTTCAAACTGTCACTTTCCTTTAAACCTCCCAAGCAATAACCATCACTATACATTATGTGAACGTTTCCGTCTAGTATTATCTCCCACATTCTCTTAGCTCGTTCCGACTGATCGGAGAAAGTTGAAGGATACTCTTCATCTATGTATAAATGTGGCACGACATCTTTACCCGTTATATCCTTTAGTTGACCAAGAACATATTGGGTTTCCTCGTAGAGATTCGTCAATGCTTCTCTCAGGTTATCATTGAACTGCCTAACCATATTTTTATCCTCATCCGTTTTGATGGAATGTTCTGATAAGAACAAGTCACGCCTTACATCTGTCATTTCGCTAATAGCGTGTTCATAAGCATCGTATTCATAAAGTTTGCAATTTTCATATTCACCGTAGAGCGCAACAATTTCTTCTTCGAGGATTTCACGCAAGCGTCTGTTTGTCTTAATATCTGTCTGGTACATAACAAAATCTCTATCTAATTCGTATTTATTCATATCCGTTTATTAATCATACCACCATCTGTAGCGTCTGATAATCAAATCAAAGAGGGTATGCCAACATTCTATTTCATCGTCCTTTCCCTGATGCTCCTGAGCTGCATTCAATAACTGAAGCGCATAATCCAAGTCTGCAACTGACTCTGTTGTTACAGACCATGTGTCAGCATATTTAAGGTAGTCTCTTAACTCGATCATCTGCTTATTCATGGCCTGGACTATTCCACCATAGTAAAACGATGTGCTATCTTTCCAAAAAGGCATCGTCCTGCATAGATATGGGAACATCAGCATAGCAGACTTATACTTACGTAAATCATTTAGCCAGTTTTCATTGGATTGGGTGCACCAATCGTCATCCTCATGTGAAATGTATCCAACTGCATCAAACCGTTGATAATTTTTACTATTGACATAACACTGTCTTCGATTTGCATTCCAGTAGTCATATTGATCAGTATAACCATCCTTTACGTCTACACTATACGAACTTTCGGTGACAGTATTGAATAACATCCAGGCAGTTCTTACCTGTTTACATATTACTCTCATAGAAGAGCTTTCCTTCCTACGACACCATATCCTTTGGTAGAGTTTTTCCAACTCATCAGTAACAGCCTTCAGGATAAGATTGTAGTCAGGATAGCCATCTCCTGCATATTCGTATGTTGCCTTACGTCTTCCCATTATCAGTATATAGTCCTATCTGTTTCTACGATGATAACTCTCAGAACAATGATACCAAGCACAAGGGCTATTTGTATCAATCCAATGTTGCTTACAAACAATGTTACTACAAAGGCGATAAAAAGTATTCGCCAAATCCACTTTAATAGGTCTCTCATAATCATTAATTTCTAATTGTTAGGAAAATCATAATCTTCAAGAAAATCTGAGTATGCCTTCATAACATGCTCATACATATCGCGGTTGCTCATTCTTGCAGTAGGATGATGACCTGCTATCAGCAAGAGATTTTCATCTTCGGAATAGAAAATATAACCGTCATCGTCAATTTGTTCAAAATCCACATCACCATAAAGTTCATCCATTACAATGCCTGAAGTTCCACAGCAAAAGACAACATTTGGGGTCAGTATTTCACGCACCTCCTCGCTCAGATAATCATTATATGTTCTGGCATAGCGTCTTAGAGCTTTATTTGTCACAGAAGAATCACCTGCCTGTTTCTTGATGTTGACTAAAGCAAAGGGGGTATTTTCTGATATATCTTCCCTGCTTTCGTAAGAACATGCCTCGCTATAATCAGGATAACCGTCCTCGTCGGTATGGATTATGCCATATACAATAGACAAAATATTCCTCCAGAAGCGATGGTCAACAGACATCTCCAAGAGGTCATATTCACGATAGTCCTCTCCGTCAAGTTCTCCTTCCTCAAATTCGTCACTATTCGAGAAATAGGGATCTTTAGAGATACACACAATACGTAAACTGCTATTCCACCAGTCATCATCCGAGAAAGCAGCATCGTTCATCAATCCGTCAAAGATAAAATCATTGTCGCCATTGTCATGAGATTCTGATTGCCAGTTCTCAAATAGTTCGTTGAGTTGTTCATTAATTCCGTTCATAATTCTACAGCTTTTAAAATAAATTTAATTTCTGCTGGCAAAATTATGGGCTTAATAGGCCAAAAAGCGGTCTATTAATTGGATATTTCCAAAAAATGATGTACTTTTGCCAAAAATATCTAGTTATGCCGAGTCCAATAGAAAGAAGAATATGGATTATGAAGATAGTCCATGAGCGTAAAAAAATCACAATGGCTGAACTCAACGAAGAGTTTAGCAGAGCGTTTGATGATGAGCGTCGTATTCCACCAACAACCTTTAAACGTGATTTATTTGAGATAGGGCGCTCTTTCAATATCTATATAGAAGGTGTTAAGCAGCGACAAGACTCATATTATTATATGGTGAATCCTGATGATTTCGATGAAGGTAGCATCACGCGTCTGATGGTAGATAGAATATCTGATACTCTACAGGTTAATGCTGTCATTCGGAAAGGCAAGGAACTTGGCAGTGTGGATTTTGGGGAACGTATTCAACTAGAAGATTATCCTTCAGGTGAGAAGCACCTCAGTTCTGTGCTTAACGCAATCAAAGACAACGCAGTGATTCGCTTTTCTTATCAAGGATTTTGGGATGATGAGGATGAATATGTGCTCCTGCAACCCTATTTCGTTAAAATGGCTCTTCGACGTTGGTATGTAGTTGGGCTTCGCACTGACACGAATGAAATGGACAGCTTCTGCCTTGATAGAATACAGCAACTGGCACAAACAAGAGAAAGATTCACATTTCCATCTGATTTTGATGTCAAGAAGTACTTTCAGTACTCCTATGGCGCATTGATTGAAAAGGACATCCAGGTCGAGATAGTTAAAATCAAAGTGTGGGAAGAGCAGGTTAAATATCTGCGTTCTCTACCTATTCATCATTCTCAGAAAGAGATAGGAAGCGCGCCAAACTACTCTATCTTTCAATTTAAGATACGTCCTACTTACGATTTCAAAATGGAAATTCTTTCTCATGGATCTTCCTGGGAAGTGCTAACCCCTTCATGGTTCCGTAAAGATGTCGCCTCTAGTTTCCGCATGGGATACCGGCTATATTACGTAGACGGGCGTGAAGACAAATCTGAAGAATGTAAGCAAATGCGGGAAATACTAACTTCATGGATTCATGCTATTAAACAATATGCCAATGGTGACACTATCATTTTTGTTAATAACATAGCCAATCTACGTGAGCCACAAATAGGTTTAATAGTCAACAAACAATACTACATTGTTATTGGCTATAATGATATGGACAAACTATATTATGGTATAAGGTTTGAAGACTACTCTTGCGAAAATAATATTGCTCAGACCTTCGACAAACTCGGCTTAAGAGATAAACTTGAATTAACCTCTAACGGATGGTATGGATGGCACAAAGTGTTAGTACCCACCGATATTCAATTATTCATCACGATAATAAAGGAAATTATAGTCTCCTCAGTTTAATCTTTCCTTTGCTGCTTTTTTCTCAAGTTTCTTCAAGTAGTTTCTATGTGCAGGATAAGATGAAACGACCTTACCATCCTTGTCCAGTACAACTAAACAGTCATATATTGCTCTGTCTTCCAGATCAAACCCAATGGGTTTACTATATTTCACTCTGAACACAAGATTACCCCAACTTTCAGTGAAGTAATTGGCTTTGTTTGAAATAATAGATGGGACTTCAATTGTCAGTTTGTCTCTAAATTCTGGTGTGAAATAAGTTGAGTATTTAAATCCTTCTCCTGCATGCTTTAGAGCGCAGGTCCTATCACCGTGATTACCCATTATATGTAGCCAACTGCTTTCATTCAAACACTTTGGTAATAACTTGGGAATAGCCCAGTTAAATGGTAGTTTTGACGTCAAGTATTCTCTTGAACTCCCAAGCGTTCCTCTTTTAATGAAAGATGCGGTTTCTTTCTTTGCAACGGCTTTACCCTCCTTCTTTCCAACTTGTTTACTAACAGCCTTTACTGTCTCTTTTACCAATGTTGATTTTGACTGCGAAGAGACATCCGCTGAAATAAACAATAGTAAGATTGCTAACAATATATTTCTCATTGAAGGTCTAATTTTAAATCGTTTATTAATTTACTATCAGCATCCTCTAAAAGCTTGTCTATCTCACTTAATTTGTTCGTAAACAAATTACACACATGTGTATGTTCGCTTTCTATAAAATATTTTTCAGGGTCTTTAAGTTGTTCGATGTAATCAAGCCCCAAATCCATAGTGGCTTCAACTGCAAATGCTGCTACAGCTGCCCAACCACCAAGAGGAAGGGTTATTAACCCCACTGTTTCTACGGCAGAATTTTTATAAAATCTATTTAGTTTTTTATCAACAGCAAATTTCATAACATCCATATTAGGATAGATTTTGATTGATTTATCAATTATGGTAACTGGCTTAGAATAATCAATTATGAAACAAAGAGAATCATACTTTTGATAGTAACGCTTCAACCAGCTATCAACACAACACTTGAATTTATTTTCAAATCCTTGCTCAGAAATCTTGTTATTCCATATTTGCAAAAACAACTTATTTGTTGTTTCTTGTGATCTGAACACATTATTCTTTATATTATTCCATCCAAGTGTCCCACCAAGGAAATCCTCATAAATAGAAGATATCGTATTTTTTACATTTCCAGAAAATATGGAGTCAGTATCATTGAGAAGTGAATCTATCAGTTCGTACCTCAATTTACTTAGTGAACCATCAATTCTATCCAAATAACTATTCGTAAAGGCTTTATAATAATCTGTATTTAAATAATAGCCTAACAGTTCTTTGTGAGTTGTTAGTGGAATTACATTAATTAATTCAAGTATTTCTGATTCTACGACAGCTCCCCATTCCTTATCTATTCCAGACTTATAAACCTTTGAGATAGGAATTACTCCTCCATTCAGTGCTCGAAACTCAATTGTGTCAAGGACTTGCTGATAATATGTGCTATCACTAATAATGCTTATTATACTTATCAGGCTATCAAGAGAGTTTTCTGATAACTTCTTTGCGAAAAGAATTTCGAGTTCTTCTTTCCTACTTTCACTGTTTTCTGACTGTATGGCATAGTATACATCAACAAGCGTTGATAGTTCTGGATTGTTGTTTTCAAAATTTTCATGATTAGAAAACAGCAAAAGTCCCGCAAATGATAGTACACAGACAAGTGCAATCATTACGAACCACTTTATGCCCTTTATTGCTTTTCTTCTGTCTATAATTCCCATACAACAAAATATAATGAACTGGCATCTTTTGAAAAAACGAGAACTTAACGAGTGCAAAGTTACAAATTTTCTCTCAAAAGATGCGATACAAATACATTATTTAAGATTTTAGTACAAACCATATAGGCTTTATTTGTATTTTAGTCAATCCAATAAGTAATTGCTCGTTTGTAAAGGGTACTATAAGTGGAATCCACGACTTCGGTTTTGCTGGTGTTCTTCCTTCATGTCCTGAACGATATAAGATAGTTGGCCCTTCACACGCACACATTCATCGGCTTTCAGAAAGGGGAGTGAGGCATTGTACACATTACCTGCGGCTTCCTCCTTATCGGACTGTCACACGGTGCCAGGCACGGTGTGATATAAAACGTTTCCCAGATGATTTTATGTTCCAGCTTACTAAAGAGGAGTGGAACATCTTGAAGTCGCAAATTGCGACCGCAAAACAATCTGATAATCAATCGAATGGAATCTTGAAGTCGCAAAATGCGACATCAAGTTGGGGAGGAACAAGAAAACTTCCCTATGCATTTACACGCGAAGGTATAGGCATGCTGAGTAGCGTACTGGGGGCTGATACGGCCATAGAAATGAATATTCGCATCATGCGAGTGTGAAAGACATGGGTAACGGTTTGTGTGCTGTCACGAAACTGACGGCAACACCAGAAACGGTACTGGGTCTATTGAAGTGAAATGGGGCAAAGGAGCCTCGCAAGCGTGAGCGCCGTTTGTACGTTCTTGTTGCTTCCATATTTCTCATTGTTTAATGATTCTTCGGCTGCAAAGATAATGCAAATCGAGTGAAAAACCAAATTTATTTAAGTTTTTCCATCAATGCTGCAAAAGTACGAAAAAAAAACGAGACCACCATATTTTAGCAGTCCCATTTTCTTAGACACCCGTCAACGCTTAATCGCCGTCGCCCAGGTTCTCGTCGCCGCTCGAGCCACCACCCTGGTTGGTGTTGCCACCCTGGCCGCCAGCATTCGTGGTTCCGCCATCCGTGGTCCCCTTGGCAGCCGCAATCTCCGCCTTGGTCCTGTCAGTCCACGCCAGCTTCACGTCCTTCTTCAGCTCGTCGCGAGTGAAGTCGCCCGTGCTCTGAGCCAGCAGCTTGATGGTCTTCACGGCAGCACCCGTCTTGTCGCCCTCCTTCAGCGTGCCCAACGTAGCCTGAGCCACCTTGTCGTTCTGAGCATCGTAGAGCACCTCCAGACCGTTCGACTCCACGGTAGCCTTGAAGATAGCCAGGTTGCCCACCTTTACCGTGTTGCCGTTGAGCACCATCTCGCGCACGCACTTCACGAAGTCGGTCAGCACACCCACAATAAGACCCTCCGAGAAGGCCGTGTTGTGTTCAGCCATGTGGTGAGCCATGTCGTGCAGGTCCATGGTCTGTTTGTAACTAACTCGGGCATACATCTTACCCGCTGTTTCGGTTTCCGATGTCTCGGTCACCTTACTCAAATAAAGTTCAATCATACCTTTTTAAATGTTTTTCATGGTATTAGAAACTATGCAACTGTATCCATCGGCCAGCCGCTTACCGCCTTTTATAATTCACTCTTGAATTACATTGCAAAGATACAAAATTTCCGTGAAACCGCCAAACATTTCCGCAATTATTTTCAAAGAAAAACCACCCTCTTTTTACATCGTCAATAACCCATCCTTATCCAGCAATAAGGGCATGTTATTGTTCAATAAAGGCATGTTATTTCACAATAAGGGCATGTTATTGGAAAATAAGGATGGGTTATTGGGCAGTAAAAGGGCTGTTTTTTGAAAAATGGGTGGAGGAGGTGGACGTGTTTTCCTAGGGGGATAAAAAATAAATCCTAAATCACCTTGCAAAATGTACAAGTAGAATTAGGATTTATTTTATCAAATACATAGAAATAACGTCCACCTCCTCC